>NZ_CAKPTN010000084.1 GCF_934190855.1 uncultured Veillonella sp.
ATTTTAGATGAAATTAAAAAGAATGTTGAAAGTCGCGATGAAATGGATAAGAATCGAGAAGAATCTCCATTAGTATGCGTTGATGATGCAGTAGTTGTAGATTCTAGCGATATGGATTTCGATGAAACTGTGGCATTTATTTTAAAATTAATACAGGAGACTATTGATCATGAATAAATTATCTACCTGGTTATGGCGCACCGCCTTCTGGTTACGCTATAAGGTGGGTTATGGATTGAAAGTATACGGTCGTGATAATTTCCCTATGGAAGGTCCTGTTATCGTAGTACCGAATCACTTAAGTAATAATGATCCACCTATCTGTGGCTATGCATTACCTAGACATGTACATTTTATGGCAAAACAAGAATTGTTTGTGAATCCCATTTCTCGCTTTATTTGTACATGGCTTGGTGCGTTCCCATTAAATCGAGGTGCTATTGATAAAGTTGCTATCCGCCATGCTATGGGGCTCCTTAAAGATAACAAGGTATTAGGTATCTTTGCTGAAGGTAACCGTCAAAAAAGTGGTAAACTTGGTAAATTTCACGATGGAGCGGCATCTATTGCACTAAGGACTGGTGTTAGCATTGTGCCTGTAGCTATTATTGGGTCTTATAATATGGAGCGAGATAAGGTTGCTTGTATTATTGGAAAACCAATACCTGTAGAAAAGGAAAAGGCTACTCCAGAAGCTATAAAAAAAGTAAATGATCAAGTTAAAGGTGAAATCCAACGAATGATTGATTCTTATCATGAAAATCGTGTAGAGGAGACTTTATGGAAATAATTTTGGCTGAAAACCATGGTTTTTGCTATGGTGTAAAAAGAGCTGTTGAAATGGCGAATGAAGCCGCTAATAGTGATGGTAAAAGCTATACATTGGGACCTATTATTCATAATCCTCAAGTTGTAGGTCGCCTTGAAGATAAAGGGGTTAGTCCTGTTCAAGAAGTATCTGACATTGAAGAAGGGACAATGATTATTCGATCTCATGGTGTTGGTCCTGCTATTTATGAAGAGGCAGAAGGAAAGGGCTTACATATTGTTGATGCCACATGTCCACATGTAAAAAAGGCACAACAAGATGCAAAATCTGTCATTGAAGAGGGGATGACTTTGGTGATTTTGGGCGAAAAAAACCATCCTGAGGTCAAAAGCATCAATTTGTGGGCGAATAACGAAGGTATAATCATAGAAGATGAAGAATCCGCCGAAAAACTACAAATTGTGGAAAAAATGGGTGTTGTTGTACAAACAACCTTTTCACAATTCAAATTTAACAGTATAATAGACATATTAGAGAAAAAATCTAAGAATCTTAAGGTTTTCAAAACGATATGCAATGCAACGCAAGAACGACAGAACTCTGCCGTTGAATTAGCACGTAATGTAGATCTTATGATTGTGATAGGTGGCAAGAACAGCGGCAATACAAACCGATTGGCAGAGGTTTGTCGTGACGTTGGATGTACAACATATCACATTGAAACTTCTACTGAATTACAACTGGAATGGTTTAACCGAGTACAGACGGTAGGAGTAACAGCAGGAGCATCGACTCCCGACTGGATTATTAAGGAGGTCATTGAGACAATGAAAGATTTTGCAGAATTATTAGCAGCCGAAGGTCAAGAAGAATTTAAGAAAGGGAACGTTGTAGAAGGTACAGTAGTTCAAGTTGAAGATGAACGTGCTTATGTATCTTTTGGCTACAAAACTGAAGCCATTTTGAACAGAACTGAAATTTCTTATCCAGCACCAGAATCTGCCAAAGATGTGTTAAAAAATGGTGATGAAATTAAAGCAGTTATCATGAACCACATCAAAGAAGATAATCCTATTTATCTTTCCATGACTCGCTTGGCTAAAGATGAAGATTGGCAATATGTTATCGAAGCACAAGAAAAAGATGAAGCTATCGTATGTAAAGGTATTGATGCTATCCCAGCAGGTTTGGTAGTAACAGTTAAATCCCTTCGTGGTTTCATTCCATTGTCCCAAGGTGATGTTCACTTCGTGAAATCCTTGGACAACTTGGTAGGTACAGAATTCGAAGCAAAAGTACTTGAAATCGACGAAAAGAAAAACCGTTTGGTTCTTTCCCGTCGTGCAGTATTAGAAGTTGAACGTCAAGCTAAATTAGCTGAAGCATTGCAAAATATCAACGTTGGCGAAAACTATAAAGGTATCGTTCGTAAAATCATGCCTTATGGTGCTTTCGTAGATATCGGTGGTATTGAAGGTTTACTTCATATTTCCGACATTTCTTGGCAAAAAATCAAAAAAGTGGAAGATGTTCTTTCCGTTGGTCAAGAAATCGAAGTTAAATTACAATCTTTCGACGCTGAAAGCAACAAATTATCCTTATCCTTGAAAGCTTTGTCTAAGAGCCCATGGGACGTAGCTGAAGAAACATTGCATGTTGGCGATGTTATCAACGGTAAAGTTGTTCGTTTGGTAGCTTACGGTGCATTCGTAGCTGTTAACGACGACATTCAAGGTTTACTTCACATTTCCCAAATTACAAAACAACGTAATGCGAAAGTTGAAGATTACTTGAACCGCGGTCAAGAAGTTGAAGTTAAAATCATTTCTCTTAACAAAGATGAAAAGAAATTGGGTTTGGCTTTGACTGAAATGATGGAATCCAAAGAAACTGCAGAAGACGCTGAATAATTCATTGTCTAATATAAGGCTAACCAAGGTTTACTTGGTTAGCCTTTTTGCGTACTTTACGTAGAATATGATAAAATATAGTAATGTATTAGATTAGATAATGAGGTGAAACTATGGCAAAACCATTAGTGGCCGTTGTAGGCCGTCCAAATGTAGGTAAATCTACACTTTTCAATGCCATTGTTAATAAACGTATCTCTATTGTCGAAGATATTCCAGGTGTTACGCGAGACCGAATTTACTTCGATGCAGAGTGGTTAAATCGTGAGTTTACAATGATCGATACAGGTGGTATCGAATTCATCACTGAAAATAGTCATGTTATTCCAAAAATGATGCGATTACAAGCTGAATTGGCTATCGAAGAAGCGGATGTAATCTTATTTGTCGTTGATGGTAAACAAGGTATTGTACCAGCTGATGAAGAGGTTGCTAATATTTTGCGCGCCAGTGGTAAACCTGTAGTTCTTGTAGTTAATAAGATTGATAGTGTGAACCAAGAGCCTAATATTTACGAATTTTACAATCTTGGTTTAGGTGATCCTATTGGTATTTCTGCAAAAAATCTAATGAATTTAGGTGATTTGCTTGATGACACAGTGAAACATTTCCCTCCTGTAGGTACTAATGTGGATGACGAAGATACAATTCACGTCGCCATTATTGGTCGTCCTAATGTGGGCAAATCTTCTTTGACGAATGCCTTATTAGGTCAAGATCGTGTTATCGTATCTGATGTAGCAGGTACTACTCGTGATTCCATCGATACATATTGGACACATGGAGACCAAAAATTTGTACTCATCGATACAGCCGGTATGCGTCGTAAGTCTAAAATTGATGAAGCTGTAGAACGCTATAGTATTGTACGTTCTTTGCGATCTGTAGACCGTTCTGATATCGTTGTTCTTGTACTAGACGCACAAGATGGTGTTACCGAGCAAGACAAGAAGATTGCAGGCTATGCGTATGAAGCAGGTAAGGGTGTAGTCATTGTTGTTAATAAATGGGATCTTGTTGAAAAAGACGATAAAACAACATTGCGCTTTACTGAAGATATTTATGAAGAATTAGGTTTCTTACAATTTGCACCAATTCTTTTTGCATCTGCTTTAACTAAACAACGTATACATCGATTAGCAGATATGCTGAAATTCGTATCTGAACAACAATATCGTCGCGTATCAACTGGTACGTTGAATCAATTGTTACAAGATGCTCAAACAGTAAATCCAGTACCATCTCGCAATGGTAGAATTCCTAAGATTTACTACATGACACAAGCAAGTGTTAAGCCACCGACATTCATTTTATTTGTAAATGAACCTGAGTTAATTCACTTCTCATATATGCGTTTCTTAGAGAATCGATTGCGTGAGTCTTTCGGCTTTGAAGGTACTCCAATTCGCTTAGTATTACGTGGTAAGAAACGGGATGATGAAGACTAATGGATATTATGATTATCGTTTATGCTGTATTAGCATATTTTATTGGTTCAATTCCTAGTGGTTTAATAATTGGCAAAACCTTCTTTAATACAGATGTACGCCAATATGGATCAAAGAATATAGGTGCTACTAATACATATCGTGTTATCGGTCTTAAAGCTGCCTTACCAGTGTTTTTATGTGATGCTTTAAAAGGTGCTGCTGGAGTAATATTATTATCCTCCTATGGACCTATGTATATGATTTTAGGCGGTATCCTAGCTATGATGGGTCATAACTGGTCTATATTCTTAGGGTTCAAGGGTGGTCGTGGCGTTGCTACCGGTTTAGGTGTTCTTATTGCACTTTCTCCGTTAGTAGCATTGATTTGCTTCCTTGTGTGGGGCGTCATCGTATATTTCACTAAGCTTGTATCCTTAGGTTCTATCGTAGCTGCTGCATTGGTACCTGTATTGATGTACATCACAGGTGAATCTTACTGGTTTGTTGGCTTTGGTGGATTAGCTGCATTATTTGTTATTGTTCGCCACTGGGATAATATTAAGCGTCTACTTGCTGGTAATGAGTTAAAAGTAGAACGTATTAAAAAGGATTAATGTATGAATGTTGTTGTTATCGGCTCTGGTAGTTGGGGAACAGCCCTTGCTATTAAATCCGTTTTAGCTGGAAATACTACAACTTTATATTGTCGTCGTCCAGAATTTGCTGATCAATTGGCTACGGATTTAGAAAATAAAGATTATTTGCCAGGTGTAGCGCTACCTAAAGAGTTACAATATAGCTCTGATTTAGAGTCTTCTATTAGGAATGCAGAAGTTGTTTTAATGGTTACTCCTTCTGTACATGTGCGTACTAGCTTAGAGTCTATAAAACCTTATGCACATAAAAACCAATCTTATATTCTTTGTTCCAAAGGTGTGGAACGAACAACAGGTAAATTATTGACCACTGTAATGAAAGAGGTTCTTAGTCCAGTAGGTTGTCACTTAGCTGTTTTATCTGGACCAAATCATGCAGAAGAGATTGGTCGTAATTTACCGGCTGCTTCTGTATTGAGTACAGAGAATTTAGAGGTGGCTACTACACTTCAAAAAGCGTTATGTAGTCAAAACTTTAGAATATATGCCAATACTGACATTATAGGTGTTGAACTTGCTGGTGCGACAAAGAATATTATTGCCCTTGCTGCAGGTATCGTTGATGGTCTTAAACTAGGTGATAATTGCAAAGCCTTGTTATTAACGAGAGGTCTTCATGAGATGACTCGCTTTGGGGTAGCCTTAGGTGCTCAGAAAGAAACTTACGCTGGTCTTGCAGGTATGGGTGATTTGATTGCTACTTGCATGAGTCTTCATGGTCGTAACCGTGCGGCAGGTCAAAAGTTAGCAGATGGTAAGACGATGGACTACATCATTAACAATACAAATATGGTGGTGGAAGGTTTCTTTGCCACAGATATTGTGTATAAAATGGCTTGTGAACATCAAATTGAAATGCCTATAACTAAAGCTTTGTACGAAATTTTATATGAAGAGAAGTCTCCTGCTTTAGCCTTAGCTGAGCTAATGGGACGCGATATTAAAATTGAAGTATCATAAATAAAAGATACTTTTAATTTGGTTATTTATATACTATAATTAATGAGTATAATCTTGTGAGGGTTGTATGCGAATTATTGGCGGAACTGCGAAGGGACATGCTATAAAAGCACCTAAAGGGGTTGATACTAGACCTACACTTGATCGTGTTCGGGAAAGTGTGTTTAATGTATTAGCTAACAGAGGCATATTTGGTACAGACGTACTAGATATATTTTCTGGCACAGGTGCAGTAGCAATTGAAGCCTTAAGTCGTGGTGCAGCACATGCAGTAGCGGTAGACTTTAAAACGGGAAAATTAATTTTAGAGAATGCTAAACATTGTCGTGTGGATGATCGGTTAGAAATTATTCCGAAGAAACTTTCACAATTAAAAAATTATATAGTGGGACGACAGTTCGATTATATTTTTTCTGATCCGCCATATGAGAATGGATTTATACAAGACACCATAGATTTGGTTGTGACCTATGATTTATTAAAGCCTGAAGGTGTATTATTACTAGAGCATCATAAGGATGAGGTTTTTAGTTTACCTGAATCATGGGAGTGTATAAAAGAACAGAAATTTGGTTATACGATGGTTTCCTATTTTGTAAACACAGCTGAAAGGAGCTAATCCTGTGCGTATAGGTGTATGTCCGGGTAGTTTTGACCCAGTTACGAATGGACATGTTGATATTTTTGAACGGGGCAGCCGATTAGTTGATAAATTAATTATTGCTGTTAGCTCGAATCCGAATAAAAATTCCTTGTTTACCATGGAAGAACGGGTTGCGATGATTCGAAATTCTGTCAAACATATTCCTAATGTTGAAATTGATTGTACAGGTGGTTTGCTTAACGAATATGTTAAATCAAAGAATGCTACTATTATCATTCGTGGTTTGCGTGCATTAAGCGACTTTGAATATGAATTTCAGCGTGCTTTGTTTGCGAAATATTTGGATGATGACATTGAAACAGTATTTATTATGACAAATAACAAATACTCTTTTGTCAGCTCCACTGGTATTCGAGAACTGGCTAAATTTGGTGGCAAACTAGATGGCCTTGTTCCGGATGATGTTAAGGAAAAACTTGAAGAACGCTTTAATACGGTCCATAATAAATAGGGGTGAATTGTATGAAAACAGAAAAATTATTAGAAGATTTAGAGGTTCTTATTGAATCTAGCAGCCGTATTCCTATGACTACAAAACGTATGGTTGAGGAAGACGAAATTATGCGTATTATCGATTCTATTCAAGAGTCCTTACCATTGGAACTTGAAGAGTCTCGTCGTATTGTAGCTGATAAGGATAAAGTATTAGCTGATGCTCAACGTCAAGCTGAAACTTTAATTGATCAAGCTAAAGACTACATTGCTAAATTGACAGCCGAAAGTGAACTTGTTAAACAAGCGCAAGAACAAGCTAATCAAATTATCAATGCAGCTAACCAATCCTCTGAAGAATTGAAATCCAGCTC
>NZ_CAKPTN010000085.1 GCF_934190855.1 uncultured Veillonella sp.
GTTCATCTTAATGAGCTGCTTTGCTGGCGTACAAGAACCCCAACGACTCTTCATACGCTGCTGTTTTATGGTTGGCATAGGCACATCAATACCTTGCTTGTGAAAGCGCTGATACACGACCTTCGCCCAATGGACAAAGACCTTCTCCCCTAAATTACGCCAATAACTTTGCATTAATTTATGCTTCGCTTCAAAGGTGGTACCACGAGGTACCACCATAGTAAGGATGGCTTTTCCGTCAAAGCCAATATGAGGCTTTCCATCCTGCTCAACTAGGCGCAACGTAACGGGAATGCCGAGGATAGATAAGCTTTCACCATTCACATACTGTAACGCCTCAACGCGCTTGGCATTCAATGCATCAATCTTGTAACGAGCCCTCTCAATGAAGGGCATATTCTCGATAACAAACTTGTCCACCTTATAATCCGGCACATAGGCATTCGCCGACACATGGATCACACCATCCTTTGTAATGCGCATGTTCATGTTCTTTACACGCTTGATGGTTAGCTCATATTCAATTGTGTCGCCATTATAGGTAATAGACCTAGTTGTTGAAGTATTCATACCTTTTATTTTATCATAAAACACTCATAAAATCGTAAAATTCTAGTAATTTTAATAGAAATACTTAGATTTTAATCAATACTGATTTTTAATATGTGCTTATAAAAATGACACCTATATCTTCCCCATATGGGGGATATAGGTGCCATTAAAAATAATCTGTAATATCAAATTATTTATTAGTGTATAAAAGTCTTAATAAATATATCACAAGTTTATCTTACGGTGCATATAAATTAACTAAAAATATTAAGTACTATTGTTTTACTTTAACAATGATAGAACGATTAGGATATCTCATCTTCTTATCTTTCAACTGATTATAAACATCCTGTTCTTCTAAAGTTAAGTCATTCTTATTAGACCAAATATATGTTAGTGTTGGTTTCTGTTCTCTTTTCTCTATTAAACATCTGTTTAAAATATTATTTTTATATATTTCATCAGTTTGGTCATCAAACAAATAATGAGTTTGACCTGAGTTTAAATCAAGCTTTAAAAACCCTGTTTTTCCATAACTATATAAATAATCTGATTGCGCTTCATAAGAGTATCCATTATGTTCTAATGTAACACCAGTTTGAGTATCTAGTATATAATTTTCACCCTTTGAATAACCCAAAAAATAACGAGGTTCATATTTATAAGAATTAGATTCACCAATATAAATTATTGAACCTACTACTAAAAGAACAATACCTATAAAAATACCTAATATATATTTCATTTCACTATGCACTCACTTTAGTTTAAATAACAGTATCAATTTGAATTCCATATTTATAAGGCTTTATAATTCCAGCTCTCTGTTCTAAATAAGCAATATTATTTGCAGCAATTAATGCGCTTTGCTTTGATGTATCTTCCGCTATAGACAACAGTTTAGCTATATACTCAGCAGAGAATTCCGCTGGTGGAACAGCTGGAATATCATTATCATAATCAGGAATCCATTCAAAATTATATAGATCTTTTGCTTGCCCAACCACATGAACTTTATCTTCAGAAATTTTTGTCATTCTAACACCAATCTTTAATTTTCCGAATGCAGCTCTAGCATTACCATATGTTCTAATAACAAAGTATTGTACTTTACTTTCACCAACCGACATATTCGCACTGTTTTGTTTCACACCACTAATAAAAGTTGAATAGTTACTTATTAATTCAGATGCCCCTGTACCTAGCGGAAAATATTGTTTTTCCCCATCTCCATGTAATGCATGTTTGTATAAAGCTACCGCTACACTATAGTTAGGAGAGAATTCGCCAAATATAGAAGCTAAGAAATCAGAACTATGTCCAATCTGAGTGCCTTTAATTATTGACTTAGATAAAAAATTAAGGTCATCGTATTCTTGCCTATTTATTTCATCTGATATATCTCTATCCATAGCAGCATAAGCTTCTTCTAAAGAACTTTTTACACCAGTTTCATCATTCCATTTAGTGGCATAAGATGTCACTGCTGCACCAGTATTTACGGATCCGCCAGTTACTTTATTAACCACACCACCTACTGCAGCACTCAACCATTGTGCTAATGCGGGATCATGTTTAGCTACTTTCTTTATTTCACCAATTAGCAACTCATTAGTCATAGTAGCTTTAAACCCGCTACCCGGTGCATTACCAGCCATACGTGCTGCTACTTCACCTATGATACCATGTGCAATAGATTTAGCGATTTTGCCATCTTTCGTTGTTGGTTGCCAGTTATGTAGTTGTTCAAATGCATTTTTAGAGAATAGACGTGCTAATTCTTGACGTTCTTCAATTTTCTTTTTATCGAAAATCTTATCTAATTGATGTAACGTATTTTCTGTATTAGTGTTAATGGTTTTAGTATCAATTTCTTTACCATCTACAGACAGTATACCATCAGAAATAGCAGATTGAGTAGTAGAGCTTGCTTTACCTTTAGAGCCTACACCTAAGTTTGGAACTAGACCGATACTGTTATAAATCTTATCATAACCTTTTTTATCATTGGTTTTCATCTCTTCAAGTTTCTTTTTACTACCATAGTAGTTATAGCCGATACCATTGTTGCTATATGTGTACTCAGCTTCGTTTTTGATATCTTTCATCTCTAGAGATTTTGTAGTTAATTTATTCTTAGCTTTCGTAGATTCACTTTTAATAACCGCACCCTCTAATGTAGTCTTATTACCTACATTAATATTGTAGCCTTCTTCTCCTGCATAAATGCCAGCTTGTTCTGTTACGCTCTTCCATTTGCTATCAATGCGTCCTACACTGGCATTGATACTACCAGTTGGATTTTTGAAGTTAGGTTTAGAGGACACAGAAAAGCCTGCAGATTTACTATGTTCTTTAAAGTTATCTACATCTTGTAAGCTTTGAATATGTAAATCACGACCGGTATCTACTTCTACCTTTTTACCAGACACAGTAGAACCAATAATATTTGTATCTCGTTTTGCTTTAAGCTGTGCTAATTGAGCCGCTTTAATCTTAGTAGGTACATAACTTTCTTGATGGGTATCTCCATTTTGACGAGCCATATTGCCACTCGCATTAATATCGAGGAGTCCACCACCAGTTAAGCTAATGCCAGCACCAACGCTCCAGCCAGAACTTTTATAGGTATTATTAACATCTACAGTATTCTTACCAGCCTCAAGATTAATATCACTAGCGCTATCTAATACTAATTTTTTAGCCTCAACGGTTTCACCTGTTAAACCAATACCACTTTGCTGAGCATCACGAGCCTTGATTTGTACCTCACTATCACTAACCAGAGTACCACCTTGATATGTGTTTGTATCTACTACTTGCCCTTGTTTTCTAGAAGTGCTACCAATGCTTACAGATAAGTTAATAGCATCATCAATATTTTTCGCGCCTCGTTTAGCTTTACCGTCTACTTTATCAACTTTACCTGTTACGGCATCGCGTATTTTTTCTCCATGTAAAGCTGCATCTACTGCTTCATATCCATCTTGCAATTGTTTACGCGCTTCATTGAGTTCAAGTGCAGCTAACCGTTTATCATCACGGCCACCAGCTTGTTTTATTGTACGTGTAGTATTTGTAAGTGTATTTGCTATTGCACCACCTAAGGATACGGTAAGACCAGTTTTTTTGTAGCGTTCATCATGTGTCATATGGTTATGATCCACGTTACCATCTAATGTAACAGCAGAGCCATCTAACACAGCACCTTCTTTAGCAACAATATCTGCACTTGTAAGATGAACTGTATCATTAGCCTTAATATTTACAGTCCCTTTCGTACTAGCAATTGTATTTCGTACAGTAGCCTCTTCATGATTTGCTTCATCAATATTGTGTTTTTCTTTACCAATAGTGAAGCCTATACCTGCACCACCTAGTAAGCCAGATTTTTTATGACGATACACACTAGAGCCATCTGTAGTAGATTTGTCAGCGCCCAATTCTACCTTACCACCAGCGGTAACAGATACCGCATTCTCACCCATAATTTGAGCAGATTGACCAGTTACATCATGAGCACTAGTAATAGTTACAGTTTTACCGCTTAACGTAGAACCTGTTACAGACGTAGTAGTTACATCGTCCACCGCATTGGTACTTTCACGTTTTACTAAACTTTTCTTTTTATCTAGGTATACATGATTCACTGTACTATTTGCTTTCGCTGTATTTAATGCAACCGTATTACCAGATACTTGCACTGTATCTGCCGCTAATAGTTGACTGCCTTCAAGTTGTACGGCATCAGAGGATACAACGGAAACGTTCTTACCTTCAATGCTACTACCAACAGATGATTGTGCTTTAACAAGATCATGAGACTCAGTCGTTTTAGAATGTCCACCGCCAGATTTACCTTTATCGAAACGATGTTCTTCAAGCTCATGTGTAGCATTCATTGCCTTCATCGTTACATTGCGACCTGCCGTTACCTTTGTATTCACATTAGAGGAGATAATACCTGCCTCCATAGATACGTCACGTCCTGCTACTACTGTTGTTTGACCAGCACCACCAATACGGCCTTGATCTACACCAGTAATCGTTTCACGGCGGTTGTTGCTACTATTCCACTCAACCTTGCTATTACCGGCCTCATACTGCACGCCTTTATTGATTACATCACGCCCCGCAGCAACCTTTGTAGAGCCAGTTGCATTAGTTTGTGTAATTGTGCCACCTTCATTAACAACATCTTTCTTAGCATACACAGAAACTGTATCATTACCTATAATAGTGCCTTGTGTATTACGAACTTCATCATTTGCTATAACCGTAGCCGTGTTACCTTTAATAAGACCATTATCATTGTGAATGGAATTACCAGTAAGAGTCACATCTTTCTCCGCTACAATACTACCACTATTATGCATAGTATCAACAGAAAGGTTAATTGATTGGGCTTGTAAATTAGCGCCACCCTCTACTCGTTTTGTGGTTGGTGCTAAATACAGAGTAGGAACTAGTACAGTCTCAGTTTTACCATTTGGTAATACAACAGACTTACTAACTAAGAGCACTACATCCTCTTTAAGATTCTTTTGCTCAGACTCTGTTAAACCTCGACCCAACACAATAGATTGAGATTTTGTTACACTAATCCCTGCATCCATCAACTGGCGATATTGTTCTTCTGCTGAAAGACCAGATTGCAGTCTACTTTTACCGGTTTGACGCATAATCTCTTGCATAACAAGTTGTTGTTCATAGTAGCCATCACCCAATCGTTTTTGTATATTCATAGGGTCTAATTTAAGGCGAGATAATACGTAATCAGAAGATAAGAAGTTGCGACGATTTGTAAAATTTGGATCGGTTTCAATTACATAGGAAGTATTAGGATTCGTCGATAACTGACTCATACTATTTAATAAAGATGCATCTACTGTGGCATCACTTTTACTGTTTTCTACATGACCGCCATATACGGCAACAGGTACATCTTTAGGATTCACCTTAGTATTCTTATACTTCGCTTCACGAATATAGGTGGTATCCCACCCTTTTTTATGATGACGACTATAACTTGTGGCAGTGCCCTCTTCAGTAATATATTCATTACCTTTAGGATTACTTTGTTCATACTGACCTACGGTACCGGTAATATCTCCAACAGCACTAATTTGGCTAGCCTCATTCACCATGTGGTCTACATCCATATGTAAATTACCACCAGAAATAATTCGGCCAGGGTTAGATGTATCTACCGTATCTACTTCACGAGTACGATCATATTCATATTTAGTCCATTTATCTTTATGATCGCCATACACTGAAAGTTGAAGGTTTTCATAAGAGTGTACTACGACTTTATCTTTAGGAATTTCATCATCATGTCCATAAATCCGTTCCTCAGATAATTGATAACGCTTAATGCTACCAGATGGAGCCACTTCGTTTTTGATATGTTCTTTACCCTCTACTGCTACACGCTTAAGGGTAATACCACCATTTTTATTATCTACAGATTTTGCAAGTAAAGCTCCACCTTGACCAAACTCAATGGTAGATGCAGTATTTACTACACTATCCATTTTACCGGACACTGTACCTTTCTCATCCATCGTTTTACCAAGCTGTAATTTACCTTCTGCTTTGATGACACTACCATCTGTATTAATGATAGATTTTGTCGCTATAGACAAATCTTTTTGAGCAATCATAACAGGTGCTTCTTTAGTCGTAGCATTACCAGTTTGTATTATAGAGTCAGTAGTAATCTTTGCCGTATCTACATAGAATTTACCCTTATTCATCTGCTCTAGACTTTTGGTTGTAATATTGGCATCTGTAGCAGCAATTGTGCCTGTATTTTGTAATTTGCCAGTACTATCTATGGTTAATTTATTTTGTGCAGATAATACACCTTGATTATTTACACCAAATCCGTCATTAGTCCCCACTAAGTACATACTATTAGCATACATACCACCAATAGCAGCTACATCGAGGCCAACTTGACTAGATTCACCAGTTTTGTGAGCATTCGTAACTTTACCAGAAGAATCAACGGAAATGGCATTCTTACCAGTTACAACTTGAGTATCTTGCGCCCAAACTTTACCATTGAGCTTTACAGCCTCAGCAAGCATATCTGTACGTGCCGTTTTAGAAGCATTAAGCCCCTTTTCACCTACAGTAATAACGCCTTGCTGAACCTTATAGCCTGTAACACTACCGTTATTGATAATCGGATTCCCTGTAGTTAAGGTAGCATTATTAGCATTGATAAAGGTTCCATTATTAACTGAAATACCATTAGGGTTTGCAATGATAACATGGGCCTTATCCCCTGCTACCTCAAGAGCACCATTCATAGAAGTAGAGCTTGTACCCGTTACTTCATTTAAAATCGTATTAGCCGTAGGACCTACTAAATTAGGGTTCCCCATAATATAACCTGCGAGCTCTGTATTTACAGGTCGATTCGCATTATTTAAAATAAGCCCCTTTTCGTCTACATTAAAAGCATTATATTGGTTATGTGATAACCCTTTATCATTAGGTGTATTAATATTAACG
>NZ_CAKPTN010000086.1 GCF_934190855.1 uncultured Veillonella sp.
CGAACACAGTAGTTAAGCTCATAAACGCCGAAAGTACTTGGCTGGAGACGGCCTGGGAGGATAGGAAGCCGCTGATTAACGAAAAGAAAAAGGTCTACCTGAAGGTAGACCTTTTTCTTTTTGCTAGTCTTCGACTAGCTAACCCTACTAGAGCCGCCTCCAGCCAAGGTTGTAGAGGTTATATCTATGTAAGTGTCCGTGTAAGACGGAGCTGGGAAAAGTAGGGCAGTAGAAGATGGAGGAGTGAAACGACGACAGATTCACTGCATCGCTTTCTTCCGAACGTAAGATTTACCAAGCTGCCTGGCAGCGCAGGGAAATCCACAGTGAGGAAGCAAGTAGGGCCACGGTATAAGTAATTAGACCTAAGCGACGCATGAGGCTCACACATCACCTTCTTCCGAACGTAAGATTTACCAAGCTGCGAAGCAGCGTAGGGCAATCCACAGTGAGGATTGATAGGAAGCCGCGGCTAGTGGTAGGAGGTAATCTTACAAAACGGTAACGCGGCACAACGTGCCAATGTTACCGAACCGTAAACTAGTTGAGTTACTTTACAGATTTGTAATTAAAATTATGTCTAGCTCCGTTTAGAAACACATAAAACCCCTATAAGCCATATTAATCTGCTTACAGGGCTTATTTTTATTCAGATCAATTTAATACAAAATTAATTTATATACAAAAAAAGAGCCGCCGAAGCGACTCTAAATTTATTATTCTACACCAACCATTACGCTAGTGGATTTGATAACAGCAACAACTTCTTTGCCAACTGCTAAGCCTAATTCTTTTACAGATTGAACTGTAATGTCAGCTGTAAGAATGTTATCGTTACCTACATTGATCTTTACGATTGCGTTTACAGCACCTTCTTGAATTTCAACGATAGTACCTTTAAGTTGGTTTCTTGCGCTTAATTTCATGATGTTAAACTCCTTTATAAATATTATACAAAACTGTATTTATTATATCATTATACAAAAAAATAACCGTGATGTATATTACATCACGGAATTTTATACATGGAGCGGGCGAAGGGAATCGAACCCTCCTCTCAAGCTTGGGAAGCTCGCATTCTACCGATGAACTACGCCCGCATGATGTATATATTGTATCATATAAACATTGATATGAATAGATGATAAACTTTATAATATCAATTTTATATAGACTATATTAATGTATACATTATACTGCATTGATTATTTTCGAAATATTATGTTATCATTAATATATAAAGATTATACGTACTTTTCGTATATTAAATAATAGAATAGAGGGGTGCTTAATGAACTTTATAAAAGCATTTTTCCAATCAGAGTCTGCAGGGGGGATATCACTCCTGTCTGCGGCCATTTTAGGTGTGCTCGTTGCTAATTCACCAATAGCAGATCAGTACTTTGCGTTTATGCAAATACATTTCGGTCCTATGACTATATTAGAATGGGTAAATGATGCATTAATGGCGTTATTCTTCCTATATGTTGGTATAGAGATTAAGAAGGAAATGATCTCGGGTGAGCTAGATACTAAGGCAAAGCGTGTACTTCCTGTGTTAGCTGCATTTGCAGGTGTTATTACTCCAGCTATAGTATATTACTTTGCTGCTGGGTATATGCCAGAATTTAGACATGGTTGGGGGATTCCAACTGCTACAGATATCGCATTTGCTATAGGCGTTATTACAATGCTTGGTAATATGGTATCTGCAGCAATGAAAGCCTTCTTAGCTGCCTTAGCTGTTATTGACGATTTAATTGCCATAGTGGTTATTGCTCTCTTTTATGGAGCCGGTGTTAACTTTGTGGATTTAATTGCCGCAGCTGCGGTAACAGGTTTATTGGTTTATACTAATAAACAAGGCTATTTACGACCATTGCCATATTGTGTACTTGGTCTAGTTCTTTGGTATCTTGTTTTGAAATCTGGTGTTCATGCTACTATTGCTGGTGTTGTACTAGCCATGACGATTCCTTTTAAAGGTAAAGTTTTGGATAAAGTGGTATATCCAATGGAAGAATGGGCTCATGCCTTGAAAAATTGGGTAAACTTCTTTATTATTCCACTATTTAGTTTCTTGAATGCTGGTGTATCTTTTGCTGATTTCTCTCTGGAAAACTTATTCCATCCTGTAATCATAGGTGTTTCATTAGGTTTAATTTTAGGTAAGCAATTAGGCATATTCTCTGCCGTGTATATTTTGGTTCAATCTAAAGCAATTAAGATGCCAACTAATACGACATGGCCTGAGATTTATGGTACAGCTATTCTATGTGGTATCGGCTTTACTATGAGTCTCTTTGTTGCCACATTGGCTTTCCCACCGGGTATAACTCAAGAAATGGCTAAGGTAGGTATCTTTATAGGTTCTATTGTAGCTGGTTTACTGGGATCGGTAGTTCTAATTTTAGCTTACCAAATACGCAAGATGCGTGGTAAAATTTAATAAGGTAATCTTTTTGAAAGTATAGAAAGGATTCAAATGGAACGCATATTTGTATTCTTACGTTCTCCAGGTGCAGCTACGTCTGTATTACTAGGAGCAACAGTACTCGCTTTAATTTTAGCGAATTCTCCATCATCTGAACAATACTTCCAGATTGTTAATCACCATATCGGTAATTTAACAATTCTTGAATGGGTTAATGATGCTTTGATGGCAATATTCTTCCTTTTTGTGGGGCTCGAAGTAAAGCGTGAGTTAGTAGCAGGTGAGCTTAATACGAATGCTAAGCGCGTAATGCCTGGTATTGCTGCTTTGTTTGGGGTTCTTACACCAGCTTTAATCTATTACTTAATTGCAGGTTCTAATCCTGAATATATTCATGGGTGGGCTATACCGACAGCTACAGATATTGCATTCTCTATTGGTATTATCTCTGCATTAGGTTCTCGAGTACCAAACTCGATGAAGGTATTTTTAACGGCCCTCGCTGTTATTGATGATTTAATGGCTATTATCGTAATTGCCATTTTCTATGCTGCAAGCATACAAACATTCTATTTAGGTGCCGCTGCGGTTGTGGTAGGTGCGTTAATTTACTGTAATAAGCAAGGCTATGTAAGACCTTTACCATATATCATTTTAGGTTTTATCCTTTGGTATTGTGTATTAAAATCTGGTCTACATGCTACCATGGCTGGTGTAATCTTAGCTATGACAATTCCCGAAAAAGGTAAGTGTGGACGTAAATACGTTCGTCCAATGCAACATTGGGAACATCTACTATCCAACTGGGTTAGCTTCCTAATCGTACCAATTTTTGCGTTCTTCAACGCTGGTGTAGATTTACGTAATGTAACCATTAGTGACTTATCACATCCAGTAGTACTTGGTGTAGCCTTAGGTCTCATTGTTGGTAAACAACTTGGTATTTTCGGCGCCGTATTTGCTATGGTAAAATGTGGTCTCGTACCAATGCCAACAGAAGCAAATTGGAAACATGTATATGGTACTGCTATTGTATGTGGTATCGGTTTCACAATGAGTATCTTCGTATCGATTTTGGCCTTTGATCCAGGACATGCTCAAGAAATGGCTAAAGGTGGCGTAATTTTAGGCTCCTTAATCTCTGCAGTGTTGGGCTATGTATTCTTACGAATTGTTGGTGCAAATCGTAAAGAATGTCATATTGGTGTATATCATAACTGTTAAAACTTAATAAATGTACTAAATCTCCATTGTAATCTAAATAGAATTTCAAATTTAGAAGAATAATTCTAAATGAAAATTTTATCAGTATGCAGTGGAGATTTTTCATTGATACTCTATATTCTTATGATATATATGTAATACACCCTATACGATCTTTATTAATAGCTTAATATATATGCATTTTTGATATTGATAGAGAATATATGGTTTATAGATTATTTAAAACTATATAGTATACTACTTATTGTAAGGTGAGGTGTATATGGTAAAGAAAATAATTATTGCATGTACACTTGTTTGTATGACTGCTATGGTATCTTCGGATGTATTGGCAAAAACTATTGAACGTGGACAACGGGGGCATCATGTTAGTAAGGTGCAGACCATGTTAAAGCATCAAGGTTTTTTGCATGATTCTGTAGATGGAATTTATGGGCATAATACAGAGCAAGCTGTACGAAAATTTCAAAAGTCTAAAGGCTTAGCTGTAGATGGTCGTGTTGGACCTGCTACAATGGGCGCTTTAGAGAAGATGGAAAACCGTAAGGGCGGTCAAAGTGCTAAAAATAGTAATGGTGCGCCTAGTAAATATTCTAAGGTATTAACGGTGGAGGCTACAGCTTATTCATCTCAAGATCCTGGCAATGGAAATTATACGGCTACGGGCAGTCGCTTGAAAAAGGGCATTGTATCTGTAGATCCTAGACTGATTCCATTGGGCACAAAGCTATACGTTGAGGGCTATGGCTATGCCGTAGCTGACGATGTAGGTGGCGCTATTAAAGGCCATCGTATCGACTTGGCATATGACTCTCGCTCTGAAGCATTGCAGTTTGGTCGTCAAACTGTAAAGGTATACGTCTTATAATCAAAACTCTCTAGTATATAATTCTTAGATTGGTTTTATTGACTTGTCTCAAGAAATGTAGGTACTAGAGAGTTTTTTCTTTTACCCGAATTATGATGTAATCGAAAGCTCGAATATTCGGAGATTATGGTATAATAAATAATAGATATATATAAGGATAACTCATCATTTTTTATAAATGAATGTAATTAGTAGTTATATGATAAATGGTAAAGGAAAGTCTATGGATAAAGTACGGCGTGTGGAACGCATGGTGGCAATGACAAAATTGTTAGTTGATTCACCGCAAAAATTGATTCCTTTAAATTATTTTTGTGACTTCTTTGGCATGGCAAAGTCTACAGTTAGTGAAGATTTAACATGTGTCAGACAGTCGATGGAACACTTTCAACTGGGCACTTTAGAAACGGTAGCCGGTGTAGCTGGTGGGGTGCGTTTTATTCCTCATCGTAAAGGCTCTCAGGCAAATGATATTTTACGAGATGTGCAAGCTCGTTTAATGGAGCCGGATCGTATCATTCCTGGCGGTTTTATTTATATGTCTGATATTCTCTATGACTGGCATGTGATGACACGTCTGGGGGAAATTATTATGACCCGCTTTATGGATCGTAATCCAGATTATATTTTGACAGTAGAAACAAAGGGGATTCCCTTGGCTGTCATGGTAGCGCGAGCTTTCAATAAACCGCTTGTCATTGCCCGTCGTGATAGTAAGGTGACTGAAGGTTCCGCAATTAGTATTAATTACGTAACGGGTTCCTCTGGTCGTATTCAAACTATGACGCTTACTAAGCGAGCTATTCCACTGAATGCTAGAGTTTTGATTATCGATGACTTTATGAAAGCAGGTGGCACTGCGAAAGGCTTAAAAGAACTTGTCCTTGAAATGAGTGGTGTCGTTGTCGGTACAGGAGTTTTAGTAGCAACGGCAGAACCAAATCCAAAATTAATCGATGATTATGAATCATTATTTACTTTCTATGGTATCGATGAAAATACTAAGAAAATTAGCATTGAACCAGTATTTGATGAAGAATAAACAATTAATATTAGATACATTATAGTTAGATATAATGACTTTATATCGCATATTGGACAATGGGCTAATATGATGTAAGTACTATTAAAAAGTCAGATATATGAGAAATAACAGATAGGAGATTACTATGAATATTGCAAGCCTTATTTTAGCTGCTGGTAAGGGTACGCGCATGAAGTCTAAATTGCCAAAGGTATTGCACAAGGTTGGTGGCAAAGCTATGGTAGAGCGCGTTCTTGAAACAGTTCAGTCTATCGGTACAAATCGTGATGTGGTTATCGTAGGCTTTGGCGGTGATGCGGTACAAAATTACTTAGGTGATCGTGCTGAATTTGTACGCCAAGAAGAACAAAATGGTACAGGTCATGCCGTAAAAATGGCTCAACCAGTGCTTGGAGATTATGATGGTACTATCTTATTACTATGTGGTGACACTCCGCTCGTTACAAAAGAAAGCTTAGAAGCATTATTAGAGGAGCATAAAAACTCTGGTGCAGCTGCTACGATTTTAACAGCACACATGCCTGATCCGACTGGTTATGGCCGCATTATTCGCAATGAAGCAGGTTCCGTAGTTCGCATTGTAGAACAAAAAGATGGTAAACCAGAGGAATTAGCCGTTCAAGAAGTAAATACTGGCATGTATGCTTTTGATAGTAAAAAATTATGGCCTTGCTTAGATCAATTATCTGATGATAATGCGCAAGGTGAACTGTATATCACTGATGTAGTTGGTATTCTTGTAAATGGTGGCGACAAGGTAAGCGCGTATATGACGAAGGACTTTGAAGAGTCTCTAGGCGTAAACTCTCGCTTGCAATTAGCAGAAGCTGAATCTATTTTAATACATCGTAAAAATGTTGAATTAATGACAGCTGGTGTTACTATTATCGATCCAGCAAATACGTACGTAGCTCCAGAGGTAACAGTGGGGGCGGATACAATCTTGCATCCTGGCACAATCCTTGAAGGAGATACTGTAATCGGTGAGCGCTGTGAAATTGGTCCACATACTCGTTTAACAAATGTAAAAGTCGGTAATGATACGATTATCCACTTTACTTATGGTCATGACTGCGAAGTCAAAGATGGTGTAGATGTAGGTCCATATGTTCACTTGCGTCCTAATACCGTGCTTGGTAACAAGGTTCATGTAGGTAACTTCGTAGAGGTTAAAAACTCCAATGTTGGGGAAGGTACTAAGTTCCCGCATCTTTCTTATATCGGCGACAGCGATGTAGGCTCTGGTGTTAACATCGGATGTGGTACGATTACTGTAAACTACGATGGTAAAGTTAAACATCGTACAACAATTGGGGACGGTGCTTTTGTAGGCTGTAATAGTAATCTAGTGGCCCCTGTGACGGTAGGTAATTATAGCTATGTAGGTGCAGGTTCTACCATTACTAAAAACGTGCCAGATAAGGCTTTAGCAGTAGGCCGCAGCAAGCAAATTGTGAAAGAAAATTGGG
>NZ_CAKPTN010000087.1 GCF_934190855.1 uncultured Veillonella sp.
CGAACACAGTAGTTAAGCTCATAAACGCCGAAAGTACTTGGCTGGAGACGGCCTGGGAGGATAGGAAGCCGCTGATTGCTTAAAGGCACACCTGAGGGTGTGTCTTTTTTTGTGTATGGCTTCATATCCTCCCAGGGTACCTGGTAAGCAGGGCAGTAAAAGCAGGGCAGTAGAAGATGGAGGAGTGAAACGACGACAGATTCACTGCATCGCTTTCTTCCGAACGTAAAATTTACCAAGCTGCGAAGCAGGGAAGGGAAATCCACAGTGAGGATTGATAGGAAGCCGCGGCTAGTGGTAGGAGGTAAACTATTTCCATACGGTAACGAGGCACAACGTGCCAATGTTACCGAACTATAAATCAGTTGAGTAACTCAAAGTATATGTAAATTAAAGATTTTATGTAGATACACTGTGCCAATAAAATATAAACTATATGAGTTACTTTAAATTATGTCATCTGCTTTAAATATAATACCCCTATAAGCCACATTAAGCCGCTTATAGGGGTTTATTCTTATACTAAACTAATCTTTACTTGTTTATCTAAAGCAAATGCAATCTTACAGAGAGTACTAATACTTGTATTTGCACCTTGTTCTATTCTTGCAATTGTGGATTGAGGGACACCAGATTTTTCAGCTAAATCACGTTGTGTTAAACCGGCTGCTTCACGAGCTTTTGCAATCACTATAGCACTTTCTAGATTAGCCGATTCTTTTTCAAATCTGGCTTTAAACTTTGGATCTTTTAATTGTTCTTTCAGAAAATCGTCAAATTTAATTGTTGGCATAATATTCCTCCTCAAACTCGCGCCTAATTTGTTTGGCATGAATTATCTCTCTTTTAGGTGTTTTCTGCATTTTCTTAGTAAATCCATGAGTAATAATATATCTATTATTAATTACATGAAAGTATAATGCCCTTTGAATACTATTAGGACATTTAAGACGGATTTCATATAGATTTTTGTCCACTTTCTTTACCCACTGCATATATTGAGCAACTAACAATCCTGAATCCTGGATTTTATGTATTAATGAAAACATTTTATCCGAATCAGATTCAGTAAGTGATTCTAAAAATTCTAGAAATTCATTATGTCCATTAGGTCTTGTATAGAACTCAAATTTAGGTTTCTCCATCCCAATCCTTCTTTCCTTCATGATAGCATATATGCGTTCAAACCTCAATTTTAAAGTGATTGCTTATCCGATTTCTTATCTTTACTATATAAATAACTTAGTAGCTTTTTGTAGCTTAAAGAAATAATGGGCATAATTCTTCAGCTTGGTAATCACTATTCAAGTTTGTATGTATTTAACTATTCCTAAAGATCTAGAAATAGGAGAAATCAAGTTATATCATTTATTGTTATGATTTTCACTAGACTCATTTGAATCGTTGCTTATTTAATTTGATGGTACAGGTAAAATAAGAGATTAGGAACCCAAAATTTTATGATTGTGTCCTCAATTTACCTATCTATAATTAGCATTAATCAACGTGCTTCAGGATACATCTTTTCCTTATAGCTATGTTATACTAAGGTTTATACTATACTTTCAATGGAGGTCTTATGACTAAGAAAATTGCGGTTCTCGTGAATGAGGATACAATGCAGCGCTGTTCTTGTGGCGGTTGCTTAAAAGCATTTATGAATAAAGCGGATTCCTTTGAGCGTTATGCAGATGAGGATATTGAGTTGGTAGGTTTCACGCACAGTGGTGGTGATCTAGCCAAGAAAATTGAGTCTTTCAAGAAAAAAGGGGTTACTACGGTTCATCTTTCTACGTGTACTCGTGGTAAGAATGAGAATTATGAAAGCATCGCAGAACAGTGTGCTGAGGCAGGCTTTGATGTAGTAGGCTATACCCATGGTGCTGCGGTCTCCAAAGATGGTAAAGAAGCAGTAATACTTTCAGCAAAACCAGTCGTAGCTGATGAGTAGACTGTGATAGATAAACATTTTAAACAGAATAACGATCTATACTAGTAATACTACAAACTATTAGGTAATATTTAGCGTAAGCTAATTTATCTTAAACAGATGAATAATTGTTCCATTATTCATTTTGTATTTACCATACATCTTTACAATATGGATAGTGTGTAGAATTCCGTGTGGTATCTATATTTAAATAGCTATACATTTTTCCTGTATATAGCCTTTATTACTCCTTATATTTTGAGAGGTTGAGAGAATGAACAAGAAACTTACAGCGGCTACGTTATCTGTAGCTATGGCGGTGTCTATGGCACCTGCGATCATGCAAACAGCTCCTGTACAAGCAGCATCTGGCGCAGTACAGTCCTTAGCTGGTGGTGCTATTGCTATGGCTTACGTATCTACTGCTTTAAATAAAATGGATAATTCTGAGCAAGGCCAAAAAGAGAGCTTGGCTCGTACAAAAGAGAAAACAGGTTACTTGAACGACAGTGCCGCTCAAGAGCGTGTAAATCGCATTATGAAAACCTTAGAGGCTACGCCGAGCGTAAAACGTTCCTATGTTGTATATGCGAACCCTGATGAGGAGTTCAATGCTTTTGCAACGCTTGGTCGTGTTATGTCTATCAACAAAGGTGCGTTAGATACGCTTGATGATGATCAATTGGCGTACGTAATGGCCCATGAAATTGCGCATGGTGAGCATAAAGATATCATCAATGGCGCTAAGAAACAAATCGGTTTATCTACAGCAGTAGGTATCGCTGCAGGTGGTAGCGAAGGGGCTGCCATTTTATCCAACGTAGCAGGTAACTACTTGTCTAACCAAGTATTTACAATGAGCCAAGAAAAAGCAGCCGATGAATTAGGCTTCAAGATTTTAAGTGAATCTCCATACAATGTGGGCGGTGCCGCTGGTTCTATGCTAGTACTTCGAAACAAAGTAGGGGAACACTATCGTGAAGGGCTTTCACAAGTAGTAGTACCTAATAACCATCCTAAGTTAACAGATCGTGTGAACAATAACATTGCTCGCATGTACACATACTCTGGAAATCACGTAAATGTGGCTAAAGGCGCCGTTTATGTAAATGGCGATAATATCTATACCCCAGCTGCTAGCGGCCGCTATACAGGTGAAGAACGCGCTTTCTACATGGCTGGTAAACTAGCTCGTATGTACCATAACAACCAAGTGACACCAGGTTCTGCATCTTATAACGGTGGCACAGTAACGGTAGCGGGCCAAAATATCGTCACTACGCCGAATGCAGATGTAGCATTACAAGTGGCGACCAACCTAAATAATGCCTTTGTAAAACCGGCAGGCGCTGCCGTTAATGCTAAAAAGCCTGCTAAGGTTAAACAAGAAAAACCTAAAAAGGTAAAAGAAAACAAAAAAGCGAAAGACAATAAAAAAGCAGATAAAACTAAAAAATAATCACGCATACAGCGTGCCTGTGGGTTGTGTAGAAGGACAATCGAAATAAGCCAGATTGTCGTTCCTATATAATGAATACAAGAGGACTGAGCAAATGCTTGGTCCTCTTTTTTAGCAAATTCTTGGTCCGCTTCTTGGCGATTGCTGAGTCCTCTTTCTTGTATAGACCGCATACAATAGATACTGTATACTAAAGCTATAAATATTCGGTTAATCGTAAGTTGCAGATGAGAGAGGGGCGCTTATGAATCAAAAGAGAAGCATTTTTGGGGCCTTAAAATGGATTATGTTTAATTACATTTTTTTAGGCATCCTTATAGTGATTGGTCTAGTTATCGCTTTGGCACCAGATTTATTGGGTGATGTTATACCGCGACACGGCACAGTAGGCAAATTATTAACTTCACTGAATGAACGGAAGATTGAGGATAGTCAACATACGGTGATGACCGTACCTGATTATGTGCGGCGCGTTGTTACGATAGGTGAAAGTACGGTAGATATTATGGGTGCCATTGGTGGAGAGCCCTATATCGTGGCTACGGATGGATCAGCCTATTCCAGTTCCACTCATGTTAATGGTCGTGTAGAGCTAACGGTGGACTCCATTAAGTCCTACGAACCAGACGTGGTTGTAGCGCCAGACTCTACGCCTCCTAGCCTTGTGTCGTCCTTGCGCGCTGCCGGTATACCTGTCTTTGTGTATACGAAGAAAGATAGTTTTAAGGATATTATTTTAACGACTAAAACAATAGGAGAGATTTTTAAAGATAAAGATCCAGAACGAGAGTTTATTGTATCTAGACGTAATGTTAAGAAACTTGTAGAGCCTTACGAAAAGGATAAAAAGCCTGTCATTGCTTTATATAATAGCTCTCACGGCGTATATCGGTCGGGCATTGTACGGGATATGATTGAACAGGTGCATGGTATTGATGGAGCAGGCAATCTCGTTATAACCCAAAACGGCAAGGATCCTAAGATTTTCTCTGATGTGTCTTGGTACCGAGATCATAAAACGACGGTAGATATGAACCAATCTATGGGAACGAAAGCCGATTTGATTCGTATTAATCCAGATGTTATTTTTGTGCCTACCCGTTTTATCGATAAACTGCCAGATTACAAGCAAGATATTGATGCCATTATGAATGATCCTGACTTACAAAATGTAACGGCTGTTAAAAAAGGTTATGTCTATCCAGTACAGGAACTATTTGTGATGAGCTATTCTTGGAAAGCTTTCATGGCCATGGAACAAATGGCAAAATGGCTCTATGGTCCTAGCACCTATGAGGGCATCGTTAAATATAAGAGCGAATAAGGAGAGAGTATGCAATTAAAGCGTTTATTAATATTATTAGCCATCTTCGTGGGCGTTTTAGTCGTAGCCGTTATGGGTATGTACAAGTCTTGGAATGCTTTCACCAGTGGCGGCATTTTTGGTATGTTGAGCTCAAAGGGCATTTATAAGATGGTGGACGGCACTAGCGAGACGGTCATACTCGATCATAAGGCGGAGCGCATCGTTGCGGTTGGTCCTAATGCAGCGGACCTTGCGTCTGAACTCGCTGGTGATTCCGTGGTGGCTAGCACTGCGGCACCGTATCAATCGTCTAATGGCGTGAAACAACGAGTGGCCCTTGATGTGAAAGCTATCACTGCCTTGAAGCCAGATATTGTGATTGTAGAGGACGATGATGGTGCCACAGATCTTGTGAGGCCCCTTCGCGAGGCCGGTGTAAAGGTCGCACTTCTTAGAGCGCCTAAAACGGTAAAAGAGGTAGAGGATCAAACGCGCAACGTAGGACAGTTGTTGGGGCGATCTGATAAAGCGGAATCCCTTATTACAACGATGATGAACTACATCCGCGATACAGAGTCCTTGCGCTTTGCTCGCCGTGATGACCCGAAAAAGACCGTTGCCGTGTATAATGAAAATGGCTTGTATGGGGCGCCAGATACAATGATTCAAGACATGCTGAAATATGTAAATGTAGACAATGCGGCTACTAAGGCAGGCGTAAAATGGTCCTACATGGGTAAAAAGGATGACCTTATCAAGGTCGATCCAGATGTCATTATCGTGCCGACAGATGTGAAAGCACCGGGCTTTAACCGTGATGCGGTACTTAATAGCTACTATAATGATCCGGATCTTAAAAATGTTAAGGCCATTAAGAATAAAAAGGTAGTTATCATATCGAATGAAGCTATGATGGCTAAGACATACCACATTGGCCGCGGTATCTATAATATGGCTCAATTCGTGTATGAGCGTTAATATATAAATATGGTAGATATATGTATAGCTTTGTAGCCCTTTAATGGTTATATATTATATAATAATCATCACTCTGAAAGAGCCTTTACTTAGGCTCTTTCATTTTTACATTAATTTATCGTGGTATAGTAGTACAGCACTATGAGAGTTGTTTTCATTAGCCGATAAATTAGGCATATGTAAATAAGTATGTGTTATAAAACTATAGATTTTCTATAGTAAAAGCTCTATAATATTATGTATTATATATATATCTATCTATGTAATCGTATTTTATGTTTTGCTTTGTGATGTATCAGTTATTTACTTGTATAGCAGGTGTTTTGTTACTTTCACAGTTATCAAAACCTCCTTGTTGAGGAGGTTTATTTTCAGAGGAGTTGGATCGAAATGAAACAACCAGAATTGTCGCCGTATATGATGGCTCGCAAGCCGTCTGGCATTCGCTTAGGACAAATTAAATTCTTGGAACGTAAGAACCCGCCTATTTTGGTGAATGGTTCTATTGGTAATGTAATGCGTCCTATGCATCCCGCCATGCAGCGTAGGTTGTTCAACTTGGGCGGTGTGAATAGCCCGTTCCATAATGGCATCGTGCCATACGTACCAACTACAGGTACTGATGAATGTCGCGAAGCATTCCTACATATTTTACGCAGCCAAGGTTTCGATACAACGGGCCTAAATGTACTCGTAACAGACGGTGCATCCATGGCGATGGAAATCATCATGCTTGGCGTATGTGGTGGTGCAGGTGAAGAGGAACGTCCTCTTTTGATGTTTAACCCATCTTATACAAACTATGATGCGGTAGGCCTTCGCATTGGCCGTAAAACAGTGACTGTTGAGCGTGAGCTTAACGAAGATGGCGAATTTGAATTACCATCTGTTGAGACTGTAGAGCAACGCATTATTGATACTAAACCGGGCGCATTGCTCATCATTCCTTACGATAACCCGACTGGTCAATTATTCAGTAAGGAAACATTAATTGAATATACTAAATTATGCGTTAAGCATAATTTGTGGATTATCTCTGACGAAGCATACCGTGAATTGGCTTACGAAAAAGGGAAAGAAACATCTAGTATCTGGGCTTTAACCAATAAAGATGTGCCTGGTATCGAAGGCCGCCGTATCAGTCTTGAAACGGCTAGTAAGGTTTGGAATGCTTGTGGTCTTCGCATTGGTGCCATCATTACAGACAATAAATTGTGCTACGAAAAATCTGTTGCTGAATATACGGCGAACCTTAGTGCTAATACATTGGGCCAATATATCTTTGGCGCTTTGAAGCACGAGTCCTACGCACAATTGCACAACT
>NZ_CAKPTN010000088.1 GCF_934190855.1 uncultured Veillonella sp.
TTGGAAAAATCGTCATGGTCATACTCATCCAATTAGGTGGCCTAGGTATCGTATCATTTACTACAATTATTGCCTTGTTGCTAGGGAAACGAGTGGGACTTAAAAATCGGGTGCTCTTGTCAGAAGATGTGGGCCAAGAGGGCATGTCAGGGCTATTACATATTACGAAAAAGTTAACCTTGTATACTTTTGCCATTGAGTTTGTAGGGGGCATCATTTATACGATTCAGTTATATCCTTATATTGGACAAGCTGCATTGTATACGGGAATTATGCAAGCTATCTCCACCTTCTGTAATGCAGGATTTGTATTTTTTGATAATGATCTACCATATGCCATGGTAGGTGATGTATTATTTAATATTAATACTGCAGCTCTCATTGTAATCGGTGGATTTGGGTATCTGGCAGCCTTTGATATATGGTCACACCGAAAGGTACGACGCTTTGTGGATTTAAAATTGCATACTAAAATCATGCTTGTTGGTACTATATTCCTCATTTTGTTAGGCGCCATCATTTTCTTAGGTGTTGAATGGTCAAATCCAAAAACCTTTGGACCTTTACCAATATGGAACAAAATTATGGCATCCATATTTCAAGCCATTACACCTCGTACAGCAGGTATTGCGACGGTTGATTATAATGCATTACATCCAATCACCTTGTTTATCACCATCATTCTTATGTTTATAGGTGCCGGCCCAAACTCTACTGGTGGGGGCGTAAAAATCAGCACTGTAGCAATAGCGATTCTTTCGTCGTGTACCTTATTTAATAATCGTCCAGATACAGAGGTATTTGGTCGTCGTATTTCGATAGTCACTGTACTTAAGGCAAATGGGATTATCTTTTTATCCATTCTACTTGTATTACTAGCTACCTGCTATTTGGCTTGGGATGAGCCTTATGACTTCATTCGGCTATTATTTGAGGTTACGTCAGCCTTTGGGACAGTAGGCCTTACAACGGGGATTACACCTAATTTATCTGAAAGTAGTAAATGGGTATTGATGCTTGTCATGTTTACAGGTCGCGTAGGTGTTATGACTGTTATCGGTACATGGGCACTTAGGACAGCGCCAACAAAGCCGATTAGATATGCGGAAGAAAATGTATTGTTATAATTGCATAAAATTAATATATCAGGAGATATAGTATGAAATATAAAACAATTGCTGTCATTGGTCTCGGCCGATTTGGGACGACCATCGCCAAGATGTTAGCCTCTATGAATCATGAAGTATTAGGTGTAGATATTAATCCAGAAATCGTGCAAAAGGTTTCCCCCTATGTAACACATGCAATTGTGGCTGACACGACTGATGAAGAGGCGATAAAAGCATTGGCTTTGAGTCAATTTGATATAGTCATCGTTGCCATTGGTGATAATATACAGGCTAACCTCATGACCTCTATGTTATTAAAAGAAATGAACATGCCTTATGTGGTCTCTAAAGCGGAGAATGCCCTACAAGGTAAGATGCTCAAGAAGATGGGCGTCGATATGGTTATCTATCCAGAATATGATGTAGCACAACGATTGGCGCAATCATTGACACGAAAACACGTGATGGATTATTTGCAGCTATCTAAAAGCATTAGCCTCATTGAAGTAGATATGCCAGCATTCTTGGTTGGTACTTGCTTA
Source organism: uncultured Veillonella sp. (assembly GCF_934190855.1). Classification (GTDB taxonomy): domain Bacteria; phylum Bacillota; class Negativicutes; order Veillonellales; family Veillonellaceae; genus Veillonella. Next base: position 1,652 of record NZ_CAKPTN010000088.1, read on the forward strand.
AAGGATTCAAATTTACGTGAGAAATATAATCTCAATGCAGTTGGTATAAGACGAGGCGATGAATTAGAGGTACCACCAAATCCAACTACCATTCTTTCAGGATCGGATAAATTATTAGTAATTGGGAACAATTCTGATTTAGATGCGTTAGTGGTGTAGTAAGTATACGAAAGAAATATAACTATATCGAAAAATTATGATATAATTAGAATAGAATTCAGTATAGGTCATACGTATTCGTATGGCCTTTTTACATAGAAAAGAAGGTTATTATGACAGAGGAACAATATATAACGGCGCTGACCAATAACCCACATGGGATTCGGAACATTCCAAATCCAACGGAAGCGATGCAGCTTACCTGTGTAGGTCAAAACGGTATGTTGCTTCAATATATCAAAAAACCTACTCAAAAGGTTATTGAAACGGCGCTTTCACAAGCACCACGAGCCATACAGTTCGTAGAAAACCCAACCGAAGAATTGTTAAGTGCCTTAGTTGAAAAGGACTGGGCTATTTTAGAATATATAGACAATCCGTCTGACTCCTTAGTTCGAAGTGCATTAGCGCAATCTGGTTGGGCCATTCGCTATATAACAAATCCATCAGAAGAGTTGCAATTAGAAGCAGTAAAGGCGAATTACGATGCGTTGCAATATATTAAGGATCCTAGCGAAGCAGTGCAATTACAAGCTGTACAGGAAAATTATTTAGCCTTGCGCTATATTAATGAGCCAAGCGTAGTCGTGCTAGAGGCAGCCGTTAAGCAAGATCCACAGGCGATGCGTCAAATTACAAATCTTTCAAAAGAATTGGCATTACACCTATTTAAAGTGAGTGCAGCCATATTAGGTTATATCCCTAATACATTGGGGGTTACAGTGGATGAAATCAAAGCTATCATCGTAGAGGCTATTTCTAGTGATACCATTGATGGGGACTATGTTCGTGAGTTGATCAACAATAAAGCAATCGGTGGCCGCCAATCTAAATGGCCTATCGATCTATTGTCGCTCATTGATGCGTATGGCACTAGAACGATAAAGAAAATCGCTGTAGGCGAATATTTGAAATATTAGAACGGAGATACAATGAACTTTATAGATACAATGGCGAGCGTTGAATTAGTGCTTGCCGCAAATCAAGTACCATTGCTCGTCGGTGAAACGGGCATCGGTAAAACATCTCTCGCAGCGCGCGTAGCAGCTGTACATGATTGGGAACTCGTCACTATTGACGGTAACCTTTTAAAAGAAGGTGAAATCGGCGGTTTGCCAACGGTGGAAACTGTGACACATACAGATGGTCATGGTAATACTCGTGATGTAAAAACTACAGTATACGCTGTACATCATACATTGGAACATGTGGCTCAAGCCGTCGATAAAGGTCGCCAAGTATTGCTATTTATCGACGAAATTAACCGTGCAGAACATGCGGTACAACAAGAGTTAATGAACCTTATCTTGAACCGTGAAATCAATGGTTTCTCCTTGAGCGATCAAGTGCGCATTATCGCCGCTATGAACCCTGAGGATTCCTTTGATTACCAAACTATCGATATGGATCCAGCTCAACAAAACCGTTTTGTATGGCTCTATATGAATGCAGATTACATGCAATGGATTGACTGGGCTATCGGCGCTGGTATTGAAGAAAAAGTTATCGAATTTATTTCTTCTTATCCTGAATATTTGAATCAACGTCACGAAGATGATATTGATGCTACACCTCGTTCTTTCGAGCGCGTATCTGGTCTATATACGATTTATAAAAACCAAGACGGCTCAGCTTATAGTCGTGATGTATTTATGAATGTCATCCGCGGTAATGTGGGCAAACTCATTGCGGAGGCTTTCGTAAACTTCATCGAGTCCGATCAAGAACCGCTCATTACCTTTGATGATGTACTCGCTGCAGTTCAAAAACCAGGTGCTATTATGTCTATGGCTGAGCAGGTTAAAGGTGAAAGCCCCACTCGCCTATATGTAGCGGCTAAAAATATGTTACATCGTTTAAATCGCAATAGTAATGCCGAAGAAATTCATCACTTCGTGGAATTCTTAACATTATATCCAGGAGATTTGCGTGTAGCCGTTATGAAAGACCTACGCAACACTTATGAGCGCGTATACTCCTATGCCATTGAAGATGATTTGTTCGTCGATACCTTCTTTGAAGCACAAAAATAATTCCAAATAAAATCTGATGTTTAAGAAAAAGGAGGTGGTATGATGCAACGAAATTTAGATAAGGACGATATTCGCGATGCGTCTGATTTACTGACGCACATTGATGGTTGGGAAAAGACGGGCTCTTATGATGCAGATGCTATCGAGGCTCTCGATCGCTGGCATGCAAAACGAGAGCGCATTCATCGTGAAGCAGAGGCTTTATATACGCAACTATATGCAACCTATGAAGCCTATGTAGATAGCTATGAAGAGCAACATCACAGTATGGCCCCTGAAAGGATTGCAGCGGATTTGATGAACCATAATATGTCGGACAGCCATATTGGTACGATTGGTCGAGCTCTAGAAGATATAGAAGTAGAAGGCACAGACTTAGCTGTTATGCAACAAGCCGTTATGACGCCTGCCTATGAGCAACGCTTGTGGAATATTTTACACGATGTAAATAGCTTACTCCTTGAAGAAGACCAGTTCTTTGGTTACTTTTATTTGCAAATGGCTCATCGTATTCGCTTTGACATGACTAGCGCCTTTGGTATTAACTTAAAACAAGGTGGCTATGTACTTTATGTAAATCCGTTTATCTTATTACGCCAACCGCCTGATGTGATGAAGGACGGTATTAAACGGGAAATTCTTCATATCATTTCCGCACACTTGATGCGGGTGAAAGCATTGAGCCAAGGCTTTCACAAAACAGCCGTTCACATGGCCATGGATATGGTGGTAAATGACTATCTTGAACATGTGGACCGTGATGCAGTAACAGTAGCTAATGTGAATGAGCGTTTTGGTTTATTGTTAAAACGGTTCCGTACCATTGAGTACTATGCGAAGGCTATTGACAAGGTCATGAAAGAGAAGCCAGATCTCTTTGTGCCTATCGACAAGGCAGATAATGCTGTGGCGATGGAGTTTGATCCTCAAACTAGTCACGATATTTGGGATGAATCTGACTCCATTGACACCGATACGATGGACCAAATTACGGAGCGCTATATCAACGAAGCCTCCAAAGGCGATATGGAAGGCTATGTGAAAAGTCTCATCGATACGTTCCAAAAGACGCGTCGAGCCTTGCCTTGGTATTTTTATCTTAAGAAGCTGATGGGGAAGGTAGCGAGTGGCTACAAAAAAACGACGATGCGTCGCAATCGTCGTCAGCCTGAGCGTCTCGAATTATCTGGTACATTACGCCAACATAAGGCGAATGTATGGGTAGCTCTCGATATGAGTGGTAGTATTACGGATGTTGAGTTTACTAATGCATTAGAACAAGTACTGCAAATTGTGCATGCTTACAATCATCGCATCACCGTTGTGGAATGCGATAACGAAGTGCGCCGCACCTATACGATGGAATCAGTGAAGGACGTGAAGCCGCGCCTTGATGTACGTGGTGCCACGGCCTTTGCGCCTGTGTTCTCTTTAGCGAATCAAAACCGTGTAGATTTACTCGTATACTTTACAGATGGTAAAGGGGAGGAACGCCTTCGGGAAGCTCCTAAAGGCTATAAAGTGCTTTGGGTACTGACTGGTGAGAACCCTCAATTATCTTTGCACAATCCCTATGGTTTAGTTCGTGAGCTAGGCTATGTAGGTGTAGATGAAACCCAAGATATTGATGAATTTGTGCGCATGGCCAATCGTGGTGGCTTCTCCATGGCAAACCAAGAATTTTAGCCTAACAGGTTTTCACTTTTTGCAATCTTAGTTTAGAACTAAGAGATGCTTAGTATGGACCTAAGCTGAGGTTATAGATAAAAAAAAGAATACAAAAATGACGCAATTCCAAGAATTGCGTCATTTCTACGTCATGTTTTTTATTAGCTATTAAGCTCGATAGAGGAACCTGGCTCGATAATGAGAGCTGTTTGGTTGTATTTGCCTTCAACTAAGCTTGTGAATACACCTGGTTCACGGTCGATAACAGGCCATGTTTTGTAGTGAATTGGAATGGAGATACGCGCTTTTACATAGGAAGCAGCAAGAGCTGCATCTTCAACGCCCATCGTGAAGTTGTCGCCGATAGGAAGTAATGCGTAGTCTATATCGCCAAAGCGACTTAATAATTTCATGTCACTAAAGAGTGCTGTATCACCAGCGAAGTAAAGGATATCGCCGTAGAAGTCTACGATGCAACCTGCTGCGTGACCGCCCGGGATACCAGCGCCGTGGAAGGCAGGAACCATGCGAACAGAACCAAATTCAAAGTCGAATTTGCCGCCTAAATGCATAGCATGAGCACGGCAACCAGCTGCTGCTGCTTTACCTGCTACCTCTGCAGTAGAGATAACGAGTGCATCATTTGCTTTAGCGATGAAATCTGTATCGCCATAATGGTCATCGTGACCATGGCTAACAAAGATGTATTGGCATTTGATGTCTTCTTTTTTAGCTTTGTCCCATGTATTACCAGTTAAGAATGGGTCAAAAATCATGGATACATCACCGCGAGTGAGCATAAAGCAAGCGTGGCCGAAATAAGTTAGTTTTGTTTTCATAGGAACACTTCCTTCCTTATACATACAATTGTTAATTCTATTGTATAATATAACTAATGAAAATAAAACTATGGATGATAATTTATGCATAATTAGTAAGGATTTAGTATGGATTTAACACATTTTGATCAAGATGGTAATGCCTGGATGGTAGACGTATCCGATAAGGATATTACATCTCGCACAGCTGTAGCAGAAGGCTTTATTGCCATTAACGATGCTATTTATGAGCGTATCGCAGCGGGTACTATGAAAAAGGGGGATGTCCTAAGCGTAGCGCAATTGGCTGCTATTATGGGGGCTAAACAAACGAGCAATCTCATTCCCCTATGCCATCCGCTGGCGTTGACTAAGGTTGAGGTTCACTGCAC
>NZ_CAKPTN010000089.1 GCF_934190855.1 uncultured Veillonella sp.
TGCTGTAAGCGATTATGATTTATGGCCAGCCGCTGCACAGATGATGTTATTTATTTCATCATTTTTTGGTGGTTGTAGTGGTTCTACAACGGGCGGTGTAAAGATTATTCGCCTCATTATTTTAGTTAAGAGTAGTATTATTTATTTAAGAAAATCCATTCATCCAGATATGGTGCAAGTAGTGCGGATCAATGGTAAGCCAATGCCTACTAAATGGATTCAGATGACACAACAATTTTTATTTTTATACTTAATGATTTATGTAGTATCTGTTTTCCTTATGACTTGTACTGGTCTAAATACATATGATTCCATGCAGGTGGTAACGGCATTCTTAAGTAATGTAGGTCTTGGCTTTGGTGGTTTTGGGCCAACTGATTCCTTCACCGTTATGCCAGACGCAGCTAAATGTATTGCCATTGTAGATATGCTATTAGGTCGTTTGGAATTGTTCACTATTCTTGTTATGCTTCACCCTCAATTCTGGGAAGGGTATTTCATCAAAAAAGATGTTCCTAAGCGTTATCGTATTTTGTAGGAGGGCGTAAGTATATGGAAGTTATAAAACGCCCTCTAGGGTTATATAAAGCAAATTGTTATGTATTAATAAAAGAGGGAAAGTCCCTTATTATTGATCCAGGCTTTCATTGTAATCATATTATAGAAATGGTAAAAGACTCTGAGCCTATAGCAGTTTTATTGACACATGGTCACTGTGACCATGTGTCGGCCCTTGATGAGGTCTGTGCTCATTATAAAATACCAGCCTATTTACATCCTTTAGATCATGAGCTGTTACAATTAATTCGTCGTAGGCCTAGTGTTTACAAGAAGAAAATGTATACTAATTGTGAGGATTTAGTAACAGGAAAACTACAATTAGGACCTTTTGAAATTATTGTTCATCATACACCTGGTCATAGTGCTGGTTCTGTTTGTTTAGAAATAGATGGACACTTGTTTACAGGCGATACGGTGTTTAAGCAAAATGTGGGAAATACAGATAATTATAAAAGTAACCCTCATGATTTAAATACAAGTTTAAAGTATATTTTAACCTTATCTAAGGACTTAATTGTTGAACCAGGACATAAAGAGTCCACAATATTAAAAGATGAAGAAGAATTCATCAAAAATATTGTAGTATAGTGTTGACAAAAGTTCTGATAACCGATATACTAAGCAAGTACTTTGGATACGGCCCCGTGGTGTAGCGGTTAACATGTCGCCCTGTCACGGCGAAGATCGTCAGTTCAAATCTGATCGGGGTCGCCATTCATGCCTCGGTAGCTCAGTTGGTAGAGCAACGGACTGAAAATCCGTGTGTCGACAGTTCGATTCTGTCCTGAGGCACCATGTACATGCGGGAATAGCTCAGCGGTAGAGCACCGCCTTGCCAAGGCGGGGGTCGCGAGTTCGAATCTCGTTTCCCGCTCCAACTTTATATGGCGGCATAGCCAAGCGGTAAGGCAGAGGTCTGCAAAACCTTTATTCCCCAGTTCGATTCTGGGTGCCGCCTCCACAAATCGTTACCCATGCCGGGGTGGCGGAACAGGCAGACGCAACGGACTTAAAATCCGTCGGTTGGAGACAACCGTACCGGTTCGATTCCGGTCCTCGGCACCAATTAAGACTAACTTCGGTTAGTCTTTTTTTCTTATCTGAATTAATTAAAATAATCCAATGAATAATAAACATAAACTATAATGCAATGAGTAATAAACCTAAACTATTGATCAGTGAATGCCTGTGTGGTGTTCCTTGTCGCTATGACGGAAAAGACAATTATATAGATACTGTAGAGATTCTTAAAAAGTATTATGAATTAATACCTGTGTGTCCAGAGGTACTAGGCGGTCTTTGCACACCGAGAGAGCCTGCAGAGCGGCAAGGAAATCGTATATGCACTGCTGATGGTACAGATGTAACTACACAGTTTATAAGAGGTGCAGAGATTACAGTTCATATAGCTGTTGAACATAAATGTGAACAAGCTTTGTTGAAGGCCAAAAGCCCTAGTTGTGGTTATAAGCGCATTTATGATGGTTCCTTTACGAGAACTTTAAAAGATGGTCATGGATGCACTGTAGAGGCATTATTAAAGAAAAATCTAAGAATTTACACAGAACATGATATAGATCTTTTGTTGGTACAAAAAAAAAGATGAGTTAAACTCATCTCTTTTTCTTTTATGATGTTAATGTTTATAGTTAATGTTTATAGTTAATCCATAATGTGCTATAGCGTATCAACTGTGACAAATTTACTATTTATGTTACTACTTTTATTTACCAACATTAACAGGATCATTAATTAATGGCTGTTCACCAAGTAATGTAGTTAAGTTGTGTAAATTGAATCGATACTGAGCATTACTAAAGTCTCGTGTCGCATCATAACGATGATTTGGTGCTTGCATGAGACCTACTAATGTGTCATAGAGCAAATCATTCGTAAAGAATTGATGCTCATGTTTCGTAAGTACATCTGCCGTTTGCGGATAGGCTGTACGATATTGAGGAGATAAGTATACCCAGAATGGAATATGTGTCATAACAAAGTCGAATGTATCTGGGTTGTGGGATTTATCTAAGCTTTCACCGTGATCAGAGAAATATACCATAGCTTGTAAATTCAATTTATCCTTGCCATAGGTGTAAATTTGTTGTAATAACCAGTCTGTATATAATTGACTATTGGCATATGCTTCTTGACCATCAGGATATGGACCTTGTTTCCATTTACTAAATTCATGAGGGTAACGGTCATTATAATAAATATGACTGCCCATAATATGAATAACGATAAAGTTATTCTTCGTAGGATCTACAGTTTCTAATAATGGTAACAATGCTTCGTCATAGCGATCGGAGAACGCATAAGATTCATGAGCCCATTTTGTAGTGTCTGCAGTCTTAGCCATTAAAGAAATAGCTGTATCATATTCACCGAATACACCTTGGTTACTAAACCAAGACGTTGTATAACCAGCTTTTTTGGCTACGTCTAAGATATTTGCTGAATCAAGGAATGGTCTATCGTCATATTGATTTCGTTCAGATAGAGCACGTTCCAAAGTTGGTACTGTTTGTACATAAGAGGAATAGGCGTTGTCAAAGAATATAAAATCTTTATTGTTTGCACGCATATTTCCTTGCCATGGAGTATCGTCATAAGGGAAGTTTGGATTATATACTTTCATATAATCCCGAGAGCTAGACTCACCGATGACTAGAATGATAGTTCCTGGCGTTTTATTAGTAGCCGTTTCTTTAGTATCTAAATTAAAGGAATCGAATACTATATGATGATTATCATTATATTGCTGCATTTGTTTTACATAATCACCAGCAGCAATCCAGTTGGCTACAATACATGTTTGAGGGAATAAGAAGAATGGAACATATACTAGAAAGGCTACGATAGAAGCGATGAGCATAGCAGATCGCATAGGTCGTGTAGTATTTAAATTCACTACTGCTTTCATGCCTAAATTAGACCAGTATAATAAATATGTCCATAATATAAGACCAACACCTACTGCAATTAGACCAGGAATACCAGCTGCATTTTTTAAGAAACCAAATGCCTCTTCTGGATTAGTCATATAGACTGCTAATAGACTAGCTGGCGTTAAACAGTGCCATGTAGTCATGTAATAGCCAATTTGTAAGAATGGGATGAGGCTAAGAATCATGGAGATAATAGCCATGATTAGTGATGTCGTTTTATGGAAGCGATTCGTTTGATTAAGTAAAAACTGAATGCCTGATAAACCCATAAAGATTAATAAGCCAAATAAGAAATCATTGGCAAATTCATAGAAGTATAGCGGCTTAACATAAGACCAGTGGAATAGAAGTGGGAAGGTAAGGGCCCATAAGATACCCACTAATCCGTATCCTAGAAACGGTCTATGGAAAACAGTGCAGCCCATAAAATATTGAAACAAGAATGTACCAACAATGGTGGGGACCGCTAAAATAGTAATATCCTCTACATCTAAGCCTAGTGTAATGGGTTCGTAAATTAAAAATAGAATAATATATAAAACAATACCTATAATACCAAAGCGAAAAATGGGGTTACGCCCAATTTGCTTTAAACTAGATGACATAATTAAGCCTCTCTTAAAGGAACACACAATAATATATCTTTATAATATATAATAATTATATTATTAAAGATAGCAGATGAGTGTAAAAAAAACAATTATTTGAAAGTACTACTATAAATGCTTTATAATTATATAGTTAAAGTACATTTTTTCTAAGGATTGGGGTTTATGGGAGATTATAATTACAAGTTGGACGTTTTTGAAGGTCCCCTTGATTTGCTGTTGCATCTCATTGAAAAACATAAAATAGAAATCACCGATATTCCTATCGTTGAAATAACGAGTCAATACTTGGAGTATCTAGATAATTGGAACCATTTTGATATTCATTATAGTAGTGAATTTCTTGTCATGGCTTCTACATTATTACAGATTAAATCACGTATGCTATTACCTAAGGCCGAACCTGAGCCAGAGGATGCTGCGGATCCACGTGACGAATTAGTAGCTAAATTAGTAGAGTTTAAAAAGATTAAGGACTTTACAGCTCTACTGATGGAGCGAACCGCAGTATCGGCTAATGTTTTTAGTCGTCCTGAAGAAACAAGTGTTCTCGGTTTAGACAATGTATATAATCTAGAACTTTCACAGCTATATCAAATCTTTTATCAAACCTTAAAACGGGCTAAAGAATTACCTGAAGAGGAACCCATTCGAGAGGTTAAGGTAGAAAAAGATACATATAGTCTAGAGGATATGATTCTATCCTTGTCAAGTCGTATACGCCGTGGTGAAAGTTTACACTTTAGGGAATTATTAGTAGCTATAGAAACCAAAAGTGGTATGGTAACAATCTTTATGGCTGTTCTTGAATTGTTAAAACAGCAAGTAATGGAAATGCGCTACGAAGATGATGATATTATATTCACTGCTGCTTTGGATGGAGCCGTGTAGAAAGGGGGCTATATGAGCTTACCAACAATGCATTTAGAGGCTGTTTTATTTTCAGCGGCAAAACCTATATCGATGGAAATGTTAGAAGAGGTATTTGGCCTTTCGCGAGACGAAATACAAGACTATATAAACGAATTAAAACGAGAGCTAGAAGAGCAAAATCGTGGTATTCGACTACGTGTATCTGGGGCCGGCGTCGAATTAGTTAGTGCTATAGAAAGTGCTGATTATGTGGGACATATCCGTAAAAGAGAAGATAAATTGTCCAATGCGGCCATGGAAACATTAGCCGTTATTGCTTATAAGCAACCAATCACTAAAGCTGAGATTGAAGAGATTCGCGGTGTTAATAGTGATAAAATTATAAAACAATTGCTTACTAGATCTCTTATAGCCGAATTAGGCCATAAAGATACTGTAGGTAGACCTATTCTATATGGTACGACAGATGAATTTTTACGAAGTGCTGGTGTAGAATCGATTGAAGCTTTACATCAAGAAGTTTCGGAAACAGAAGGATAATATGGAACGATTACAAAAATATATTGCTAGTTGTGGTGTTGCATCACGACGTAAAGCAGAAGAATTAATCACAGAGGGTAAGGTGCAGGTAAATGGCCGTAAGGTTACAGAACTGGGTGTTAAAATTAATCCTCAAAAAGATAAGGTTAAGGTTAATGGTCAATTATTAGCTCAAGAAAAACCTGTATATTATTTGTTAAATAAACCAAAGGGTGTTATTACATCTGTATCAGACCCTCAAGGTCGAGAAACTGTTATGGATTATATAAAAAATGAATCCAAACGTATTTATCCTATTGGACGTCTTGACTTGCATACAGAAGGTTTATTATTACTTACCAATGATGGTGAGTTAGCACAAAACTTAACACATCCATCTAAAGGTGTGGAAAAAACTTATGAAGTACGCATCAAAGGTCGTGTTCGCGATGAAGACTTACAAGTTATCGCTAATGGCGTGAAGCTAGAAGATGGTATGACTGCTCCAGCTACTATTGTTGACTTAGGGTTTGATGATCATAATGGTGTGCACGAAGTAGAGATTACTATCCATGAAGGTCGTAATCGACAAGTTCGTCGTATGTTTGAACATTTTGGGTACCGCATTCATAACTTAAAACGTATTGCTTATGCTGGACTTACCTTAGGCGGTGTTAAACGCGGTGCTTCTCGTCAGCTTACAATTCGTGAAGTTAAAGCGCTTAAAGCATTGGGGACTGGTAAGAAATGAAACAAATCATAGTCATTGGTGGTGGTGCGGCAGGTTTAATGGCAGCTGTTATAGCTGGTCGTGAAGGCGCCCGCGTCATCTTATTAGAAAAAATGAATATGGTTGGTAAGAAAATGGGCATTACTGGTAAAGGTCGCTGTAATATTACTAATAGTGCAGATATGGCCGAATTTATTAAGAATACGCCTGGTAATGGTAAGTTCCTATATGGTGCTTATGAACGCTTCAGCAATGGAGACCTTTTAGATTTACTGCATAGTTGGGGGTTAAAAACGAAAGTTGAACGTGGAGGTCGTGTATTCCCTGAATCCGACTCAGCCTTAGAGGTTCGCAATACGTTCATGAAAATCCTTAAAAAGTATAATGTTCAAGTTCATTTAAATGAACCTGTTACATCTATTACGGTAAAGGATAATCGCGTAGTAGGTGTTACAACAGATAAGGAACAATA
>NZ_CAKPTN010000090.1 GCF_934190855.1 uncultured Veillonella sp.
GTGGCATCTTTATTAGGCTTTAAACAAGCTCCATTCTTTGATCCAAATAATGAAGGTGCATTGGCTGAGTTTAGTGGTGCTGATCCAGAAGCGATTAAAGAGCTTGCTTTGAAAGGTCGCGATAAATTAAAAGAAACTACTGATAAAGTTAGCGAGTCCTTTGAGAAGAGAGAACAAGAGGCACAAGCTAAGAGAGAAGAACGCATTAGACAAGAGCGTGAAGCTGATAATAATGAGAGTGTAACGACTGGAGAGAAAACTGAATCAGAAGCTCCTAAAGCTGAAGAGGCATCTGCTCCAGTAGAAAAACAAGAAGAGAAATAATCATATACTCAATTGATGTATATGAGCAGATAGTATATAAAACTATTTGTAACACGAGAGATGAAAGACTCCACTCATGAGAGTGGAGTCTTTTGTTTATAAAAATGACACCTTAGATAGTAGTTATGTGAAAATATATATTTAATAATATCGAAATAATATAATAAATGTGATTTGAGTAACACATTTTATTTTGAGAATAATGTACAATAAGAATAGCTATATGAACATCTGAACCTCCTAGCTGGAACACTAGCATATAGGGGAGAGTTAAATTACATTGTAAATTTAACTGAGTGAAATTACTTATAACTTATATATCTATAGCTTGTACATGTATGTATGTAGCTAATTAGAGGGGATACTATGACAAATAAAATACAAGAGCTTACCGTCAACGAAGCTTGGCGAGATGAGCAAGATGCATGGAACCACCGTTCTGAGTACTTTGTAGAAATGCACAATCGTGAGGATCGGAAGGCTCAGGTTACTGAGTTTTTAGCTTACTTAAAGGATGAACAATTATTGCCTGCAGAGGGTGGTCGCACTTTAGATGTGGGCTGTGGTGTTTGTGACTATGCACTAGGTTTAGCTCGTGAAGGCTATGAAGCGACTGGTATCGACTTATCAGATGGTATGATTCGAGGTGCTAAACAATTAGCGGAGTCAGAAGGCTTAGATATTAGCCTATATATTGGACCTTGGTCTGACGAAACACGTCGTGAACTCGGTTGGGATAAGAGTTTCGACTTGGCTTATAGCATTTTCTGTCCTATCATGTTTGATGTAGAAAATATTCGTGCCATGCACGAAGCAAGTAATGATAAATGCTTGTGGATTGCTTTCAGCGAACGGAGCGATGAAATGGTAGATATGCTATCTGAACATTTCTTTGGTCGCGACTCATTCCCTTGGGATGGCAAGATGAAAGAGTGCTTAGAGGCTATCCATGAGATGGGACATAATGTGAAAGTAACGTATAAAACGGTTCCTGAAACAGAGGTTATGTCTCTTGAGAAGGCTGTTAATTACTTTACCATGCGACTCCATAATAATGGATGGGGCACGATGGAAGATATGAAAGAAGAAATTAGAAACCTCATTGAGCCACTAGCTATCGATGGTGAAATTCATAATAAGACCGTTGATAAGGTAGCTTGGGTTTCTTGGTCTGTGAACTAGGAGATTAACGTGACAGTTGATGAAAAACGGAAGTTAGAACTGAAAACTATGTACCAAATTATTGGCATCTATTGTCGTGATAAACACCATACGCCTAAAGGTGAACTATGCGAGGAGTGCCAAGACGTTTGGCATTATGCACAGCATCGTATCGATGCATGTCCACATATGGAGAGTAAAACCTTCTGTAGCGTATGTAAAACACATTGCTATGGACCAACGTATCGTGAAAAAATCCGTGAAATCATGCGATATGGTGGTCCTAGAATGTTATTTGTATCACCAATCCAAGTAATTAAACATATGTATCTTGAATGGAAAGACAAAAAAAGAGGCTAGCCTTTGCTAGCCTCTTTCTTAATGGTTTTATCACATTTTTATGTAATACTAGATTACGCGATTGCTTTGTCCAACACAGCTTTGATTAAAGCTTTTGTTTGTTCGTAGCTTTCACCAGGTTGAGCCTCGTATTGTTTATCGAGGTCGAACCATAAGTTTGGATAGTATTCATATGGATGAGTTTTGAAGAGCTCATGAGCGTCTTGATCTTCAACCCAGTTAATATGAATATCTGCGTATACAGGGTTTTCTGCAACGAGTTCATCGATAGCGCGGAATGCGTTTGCGCAGTAAGGGCAACCGATTAAGTGGAAACCTAAGATTTCTTTCATGTTACACAGTCCTTTCCAGACAGAATCAACACATACTTATATAATTTGAGATTTTATACATACTCATGTGCCACAAGATATGGTACACTACTGAGTATATCACATCTATATAAGATATTCAATTTTTTAGATATATCTAATGAGAATATTGAGAATGCAATATGCACGTATAACATAGATAAGGAGGCACCTATGATTTCAGGCGCACAGTATTTGGTAAAAGCCCTTCAAGAGGAGAAGGTAGAAATCTTATTTAACTATCCTGGGGCTGCTACTATCGATATTATGGATGAATTATATAAGCAAGATCAGGTAAAGGTTATTTTGCCACGTCACGAGCAAGCGTTAGCTCATGCCGCAGATGGCTATGCTCGTAGTACTGGTAAAGTAGGGGTATGTATGGTAACCTCTGGCCCTGGTGCTACCAATCTTGTAACAGGTATTGCTACTGCGTACGCAGATAGTGTGCCTCTCGTTTGTATTACCGGCCAAGTAGATTTAGGCCTCATGGGCAATGATGCCTTCCAAGAGGTGGATACTGTTGGTATCGTCCGCAATATTTGTAAATATGCTGTCACTGTGCGTGATCGTAAAGACTTAGGTCGCATTTTGAAAGAAGCTTTCTACATTGCTCGTACAGGTCGTCCCGGTCCTGTAGTTGTAGATATTCCTAAAAATATTCAAAAGACTATGGGCTCTGATGAATATCCTACAGAGGTTAATATTCGCGGTTATAAACCGAATATGGCTGTTCACGTAGGGCAAGTTAAAAAGGCTTGTTCCATTATTTCTAAGGCTAAACGACCACTGTTCTTATTAGGTGGTGGCGTAAGCATTAGTGGCGCCAACGATCTTATGATGGAATTAGTTGAAAAAACAGGTATTCCTGTGGTAACGACATTGATGGGGAAAGGTGCGGTAGATACTCGTCATCCACTATACCTAGGCAATGTAGGGATTCACGGTGGCTATGCACCAAATGTGGCGCTCACTGATTGTGATGTAATGATATCCATTGGTACTCGTTTCAATGACCGCATTACAGGCAAGTTGAGCACCTTTGCGCAAAATTGTAAGATTATCCATATCGACGTGGATGCAGCGTCCATCTCTAAAAATATTAAAGTAGATATTCCCATTGTAGCCGATGCTAAATTGGCTATTGAAAAACTTTTAGAATATATTGAGCCTCACGATCTTGGTGATTGGCCTAAACAATTGCAGCAGCTTAAAGCAGAACGTCCTGTTACACAAGCTGATGAAGAAGGGTTAACACCTCAAACTGTAATCGACTACATCAATAATCACTACGACCGCCCAATCGTTACTACTGACGTAGGTCAAAACCAATTGTGGACTACTCAATTCTTAGAGGTAAAAGGGCAACACCAAATGTTGACCTCTGGTGGTCTAGGAACTATGGGCTATGGATTCCCGGCTGCGCTAGGTGCTCAAATGGGTAATCCAGATAAGCGCGTATTTGCTATTTGTGGTGATGGTGGCGTGCAAATGAATATTCAAGAGTTTGCTACGGCTATGCATTACCGCTTGCCTGTGACGCTTATTGTTTTAAATAACGGCTTCCTTGGTAATGTACGTCAATGGCAACAATTATTCTACGATAAACGTTACGCTTGTACAAACTTGATGATGGATGAAAGTGCCATTGTTACGCGTGATGTAATCGACAATAATGAGTTTGAATATGTACCAGACTTCGTGAAATTAGCTGAAGCTTATGGTGCGAAGGCCATGCGCATTACTAAAGTTGAGGACATTGAAAAAGGGTTCCAATTGGCAGATACTTTCAAAAATGGCCCAACCTTACTAGAGTTCATTATTCCAACCGAGCTCAATGTATTGCCAATGGTACCAGCAGGTAAATCCTTAAGCGATATGTTATTGAAAGATAAAAAATAGGAGGGGCTATGGAAGTACAGATGAAAAAGCGCTGCATTTCAGCGTATGTAGAAAACCAAATCGGCGTATTGGCTAAAATTTCTGGCCTCTTTGCTGGTAAAAACTATAATCTAGATACATTGACGGTAGGGGAAACAGAAGATCCTACTATGTCTCGTATGACGATTGACCTTACTTGCGATGATTTGACGTACGAACAAATTATTAAGCAACTAAATCGCAGTGTAGAGGTTATTAAGGTTATCGACTTTACAGACATGCGAATTACGAAAAAAGAGTTACTGTTTATCAAGGTAAATAGTTGCAAGGAAGCAGATAAACAAGAAATCTTCCGTATTGCGCAAACCTTTGATTTGTTAGTAGTAGACTATAACCGTAAGTCTGTACTCGTACAATGTGTAAAGACCGTGTCTAAAAATAATGATATGATTGCCTTATTTAAAGATATGTTCGTCAATCGCATTGAAGTTGTGCGCGGTGGTAGTGTAGCTATTGAAGCTTTATCTACACCTGATAGATAAGCTCTAGTTAATATTATTCTAAATCTATTTTGCGCGAATAATAGTGTTAATTCTAAATCTATTTTGCAAGAATAATAGTGTTAAGCTTACTCGTGGTTTAGAACGTGTACAACTGGATATGATATAATATTTATATCGACCATTATTAATATAGAGACCTTGGTTGTGTGCCAAGGTCTTTTTATATAGGAGGTACTATGAGTTTATTAGATGATATTTTAGCCCACAATCGAGAATATGTAGAAGATCAAAATACAGGTTATGTAGACATTGATACTAAATGCAGTAAAATGCCAAGCCGCGAGATGGCTATCGTTACATGTATGGATACGCGCCTTGTAAACTTCTTAGAAGACTCCATGGATATTGGCCGTGGTGAAGCAAAGATTGTTAAGACGGCAGGTAACTGTATTACCGGTCCTTTTGATGGCATTGTACGTAGCTTACTCGTTTGTATCTATGAGCTAGGTGTAAATGAAATCTTTATCATTGGTCACCATGAATGTGGCATGGCTAAAACAACGGCTAAGAATTTGTCTGAAAAAATGTTAGCTCGTGGCATTGCACCTGAAGCGATTCACATGGTGCGAAAAGAAATGGAACGCTGGGCAGATGGCTTTACACATCCTGCTGAAAATGTAGAGGATACAGTAGACGAATTACGCATGAATCCTTTGATTCCTAAAGATGTGCCTATCCACGGTCTTATCTTCCATCCTAGAACGGGTGAAATCGAAGTCATCGTTAATGGCTATACACAAATGAAACAATATTACGAAAAATAGTAGGTAAATACTTTAAAAGAGGTATTGAGCATTGAGCAATATAGATAGATTAGATACATTTGAGGTAGCGTGTAAACATTTTTTCGAAGACTTTTCAAATTTTAAAGATCTTATTTCCACCCAAGTTCAATCATTAGATGGGCTAGAATGGTCATTTGAAAAGGGCTCGACAAAGGTCTGTAGTCCTGACGAAAAGGGCTTAAAAAAACGCTGTAAAGTTGGCATAAAATATAGTCTACTAGTTGAGTTATCTCAAATTGATGCTGAAACTATTTGGACGGAATTTAGTCGATTTTGGGGTGCCACTGCTTTAAATCAGCTTGAAAGAGTATGTAGCAATGAAGAGTTAGGGCGCTATCAATTTATAGCTAATAACTCTATAGGCGATGAGCTTATCTGTGATATCTATTTACCCAATGAATGGAACATACCGCAATTAAATATGTTAGGATGTATTTCTGCTAGATATAGAAAAGTAGATGTTCAAGACGTATAGAAAAATCATATTTGACTTAAAGTTAAGTTTAAGTTTTATAATGTGTTCATATTAGTACTTAATATATTTTACATAAAGGAACTATATGAATAAAAGTAAACTATTAAAAACAATTGTAGCTATTGCAGCATTGGCTGTACTAGTCACAGGTGGCTATGTATATAAAGATGCTATACATAGTCGTATAGCTCGGACAGCGGCTGTGGTGAGTGGCCAAGAGATAAAACCGCTCCTCGATTCTGAAGGTCGTTACATTCGACAAATCGTAGCTCAAGATAATAGCACGAGCCGTACGATTATGTGGCAATCAGATAGTAGTGAAGCTGATGCGGTAATAGAGTATCGTCTTGTTGGAGCTGATTCGACTCAAACGATAAGCGCTACTGATAAAGCTTTTACCGATGATGGCAGTACCACCTATATTCATGAGGGTACAGTAACTGGTTTGACGCCTAATACTAAATACGAATATCGAGTTGGTTATGGCAATGATCGCCGTAGTGATTGGTACTCGTTGGAAACTGCTGGCGCCAGTGTGTATGATGTTCTTATCTATCCAGATTCTCAGTCGGGGGATTATTCCGCGTGGGAAGAGATTGTAAAGGACTCAGCACATCGTAACCCTAGGACCGCCTTATATATTAGCATGGGGGACCTCGTAGATAACGGGGAACAAGCCTATCAATGGCGCACTTGGTTAAATTCCATCAGACCATTGAGTGCTAA
>NZ_CAKPTN010000091.1 GCF_934190855.1 uncultured Veillonella sp.
ATGAAGAGTTCCAAAGCTTATTCCTCAAGATAGGGCGATTACAGTTTTATTTATTGTCCTTAATCCTCAGTGGATTTATCGTATTTGGACATAGCTTCCTTCATTACTGGGTTGGCGACGGTTTTGATTTGGTATATATCATTACCTTGCTCATCATTGTACCTTTCACAATCGACTTAATTCAGAACGTAGGTCTTGCTATTATGCAGGCTCGCAATGTGTACCATGTGCGCGCCGTAGTGTATGTCCTCGTTGGCACATTAAACGTAGTGCTTGCGTACTTCTGGATCGATGCGTACGGCATCATCGGTGGTGCGGCGGCTACCGGCCTCTCTATGGTGCTTGGTAATGGTCTCATCATGAATGTGTACTACCAACGGACGATGAAGCTGAACATCATTCATTTCTGGAAAGAAATTTTCTGGTTGTCCCTCGTTACCATTGTCGTAACAGCAGCGGGCTTATATATTATTCCGTATATTGATTTAAACAAATCCATTTATATTCTGATTATTAGTATGTTAGTATACGCTTTTATGTACTTCGGGCTTCAACGAGTGATTAATTTTAACGCTTATGAGAAGCAGCTAAGTGATTCAGTTTTAGTGAAATTAAGATTGAAGAAAAGGTAATACTAAGGAGATAAACATGAACAAACGTAAGTTATTAATGGCATTGGTAGGCGCTTGCTTGGCTTGTAATGTAGCTATGGCAAATGCAGCTGGTGTTGAGTATATGGGTGGCGTTTCTACTTCTTATAATCAAGAGGTACAAGACGTATCTGTCGTTGATAGCCATATTAAAGGCAGAGAGGTCGTTACTTTCAAAACAAAACATCCTACAAAGGAACAAAAGTTGACGATTGTCCTAGAAAATGGCGAGTACATTGATCCAAAGGACAGCGTATTTTCCTTGGCTCGTACAGATATTGGGGCCTACCGTTTATCTAAATACGATAAAATCAATCTTCATATGCTAGGGTATAGCAATGGGGAGCTCGGCTTTACTGGTGGCGGTGATGCGACAAGTAAATCTGGTATTACCCTCATGATTGGTCCAGATGGTCGTATTAACACACCATATACTGGTGTTATTAAATTGTCTGGTCTTACATTGGAGGAAGCAACTGCGTTGCTGAACCAAAAATTCTCCAGATATGTACATGATCCAGATCTTACAGTAAACGTGTCTGAATACGGCGGCCGTCAAGTCTATGTAATGGGTGAAGTACCAAAACCTGGTATCTACCGTTTAGGTGCTGATTACATGAACGTATTTGCTGCCATTTCTAGCGCGCAAGGCACAGCTAGAAAGGCTCGTCCACGTCATATCCAAGTGGTACGCGTTATCGATGATACTGTATACGTACGCGAAGTAGATATGGAAGCTTTCATCAAGAAACAAGATATTAAACAAAACATCGCTCTTGAAGATGGCGATATGATCTACGTACCTAAATCTCACCGTATTATTCCAAGTGATATTGCACCATTTGCATCACTTGCTTATACACTTCATAATGTAACTAACTAATTTTAGTGAAAGCGGAGGGAGAGTATTACCATGAATGTAGCTATCATTTTTGCAGGTGGTACGGGACAACGCATGAGCTCGTCCGGTATTCCCAAACAATTTTTGCTAGTCAATCAAAAGCCAATTATCGTCCATACATTGGAGCATTTCCAATATGCGCCAAGTATCGACAAGATTATTGTAGTGTCCTTAGCGTCAGGGATTCCTCAAGTGGAGTCCTTGGTGGCTAAGTTTGGTCTAACTAAGGTTGTATCTATCATTCCTGGTGGTAGCACAGGTCAGGAATCTATCTTCCGCGGCTTGGAAGAATGTCGAAGATTATTCGATGATGAGACTGTGGTCCTCTTACATGACGGCGTTAGACCGATTATCAATGAAATGATGATTGAAGAGTGCATTTCCTGCGTGCTTCATCATGGTAATGCTATAACCGTAGCACCGTCTACGGAAACTACCTTCGTAAAAGGGGACGAACCTCATACGGCAGGTAAGATTCTAGATCGATCGCAATGCGTTATCGCTAAAGCGCCGCAGTGCTTCTTCTTAGGCGATATTCATAAGGCTCATCTCAAGTCGAACGAAGAGAAACTAGAATTCATCGACTCTGCGTCTATGATGCAGCACTTTGGGCACACTTTGTATCTAGTGGAGGGCTTGCCTGCGAACATTAAGATTACAACGCCAATCGACTTCTATACATTTAAAGCCTATTTAGATGTACAAGATAGTATGAATGTAATTGGTTTATAGTTACTTAGAGGATAGATAATGAACACAGTACTACAAGATGAGTTGATGCGGACCGTCAATAGCAACAAGGATTTGTTTAATTATTTCAGTGGTAGCACCATGTTAATTACTGGTGCTACTGGCTTGATTGGCTCTATGCTCATCAAGTCCATTATGACTGCTAACGATGTATTAAATACAAATATCCGCGTTATCGGTCACGTGCGCAATCTAGAAAAAGCAGAAACTGTTTTTGAAGGGTTTAAGCGAGATACTTTTACCATTACGAACGTAAAGGTAAAGGATATTGCTGAGCCTATCGACTATATTGTTCATACCGCATCACCGACGCAGTCCAAGTTCTTTATCAGTAATCCTGTAGAAACCTTGCATACATCCATCAATCAAACGGTGGAATGCTTGGAGCTTTCAAAAGCACAAAACATTAAGAATATGGTCTATTTGTCCTCTATGGAGCAATACGGCATCCAATACGAGGATTACCAAACAATGACCGAAGATGATTTGGGGTATATCAATCATCTAGATACGCGCAGTTCCTATTCGGAAGGCAAGCGCGCCTGCGAATGTTACTGTTATGCCTATGCCAAGGAATACGGCGTGAACGTCACCATTGCTCGTTTGGCACAAACCTTTGGCCCTGGCGTAGCAGGCGAGGACAACCGCGTATCGATTCAGTTCGCTAAAAGCGCGTTACAAAACAAAAATATCGTTTTGCATACGAAGGGCGAGTCTTTATCGAATTTCTGTTACCTCACCGATGCCTTGACGGGTATTTTAGTATTGCTGAAAGTAGGCGCATCGGGAGAAGCGTACAATATTTGCAATGCTAAGGAAACGAGAAGCATTTATGATATTGCAAAACTCGTGGCCGATGAGGTCGTAGGGGGACGCATTTCCGTAGTGATGGATATTCCTGAAACGAATAACTATGGCTATGCACCAACTGTGAAGTATTATTTAACGGCGGACAAGCTCCAAGCGTTGGGCTGGGCGCCTCAAATCAATATGAAAGAGGGCTATCAACTGCTCATGGATTACTTAGCGCAAGAGGCATAACCCTTTGCTATCTGTGTTATGCTATCTATGTTTTGTAATCTATGAATGTTTGTATATTGCTGCTATTACTGTTATTTTGAGAAATATAGTATGTTTTAATCTTGTATTATTACACTGAGGAGAGTTATCGGGTGAAACGTATTAAATTATTAGTTACAAGCGCTATTATGGCGATGGCCATCGCTCCAGTTTATGGCGCACAAATTGTATCACCAAATGTAAATTTAAATTCTACAACTTATGACATGATCGATTCCTTGCATGCGCAAGGCTATATCGATACATTGCCAACATCCAAGCCTTACAGCCGCTTACAAGTGGCTGAATGGGTACAAGAAGCGAACGGTAAAGTGGATGCTAGTACACCACAATTCGTTCAATCTATGCTTCAAAATCTTGAAACTGAATATGCCGATGATATCCAAACTTTGGCAACAGGCAAACAAGAGTCCAAAGTAGTAGTTGATTCTGCTACTGTATCTGTAACATCTACGAATTCTCCAGAGTACAACCAAAACCGTGGTGGTTGGGTTCGTACGGCGAGCACGTACCAACCATTAAATAGCAATAACAATGGTTATAAATACAATCGCGGCACTACTGTGAGCGGTGAAGTGAATATCCGCGGTACGGCAGGCAATCATGTGGCGTACGCGATTACACCGCGCGCTGATTTATTTGCTGGCGATAACAGTGCACGCCTCGTAAACGGCTACGTGAAAACACACATCGGTGCCGTAGAGGTACAAGCTGGTAAAGATGAGCTATGGTGGGGCCCTATGCACCAATCATCTCTCAATCTTTCCAACAATATGAATGCTTTAACAGGTGTGAAAGTAACGACGATTAACCCTGTAAAAGTAGGCGGTACATTCCGCTTCTTGCGTTCCATTAAGCCCACATTCGTATATGCAAAAATGTCTGATGATCGCAACGATGTAAAACATCCAAACTTTGTAGGTGCCCGTGTTGAAGTGGCTCCTACAAAACGCCTTGTTATTGGTGCGAGCTTGACATCCATTATGGGCGGTGAAGGCCGTCACTTGAGCCTTTCCGACTATGGTCGTTTCTTAACTGGTAAAAACGAAGCTAGCCGTTCCAAAGATAAATGGAACAGCATCGCTGGTTACGATATTAAATGGACATTGCCATCCATGGAAGTATACGGCATGGTATATGGTGAAGACCAAGCTACAGGCCTTGGCTTTATTCCAAGTCCATCTAAAATCGCTTGGACTGCCGGCGTGTACTTGCCAAAACTTGGCAACCACGACGACTGGAACCTTCGCTTAGAAGGCGGTAGAACAAGCAACTGGTGGTATGCTCACTGGTCCTACAACGATGGTTATGTACACAAAGGCAATATCATCGGCGACTACATGGGCAACAGCAGTAATCGCTTATATGCTCGCCTTGGTCACTGGGATAAAAAAGCAAACTTAACAGGCTTTAACGTTGAGTACTTGCGTTTAAACCGCGAACTTAACACAAATGCAAAAGCCCTTAACGTTTGGGTTGATCATAGCCGTAAATTATCTAACGATTGGTCCTTAGCTGCGAAAGTAGGCGTATCTAGACTTCACAACATGACTGATAAAAAAGATAAAACTGCATACCTAGTAGGCGTAGACGTAAAACGCACATTCTAATGTAGAATATAATACTTAATACCTTAATCTAGGAAGATACAAGCGGTATTTAAATCCATAAGATAATATACGATTGTATAAATCTAATAAGATAATACTTAGATACTAAAAGAGGCTGCTCATGTAGAACAGCCTCTTTTATGTTATGTTCAAAATTTGCTATTTTTGAACATAACTACTATAATTTAATTAAATGATGTTCAAAAAATGAGATTTTTGAACACTAATATTGGGGAAATTAATTTGGAGTATAAATTATTATATTTTTATACTTTACTTATAAGAGTACGTTAGGTTAGATAGGAGGGATATAATGAAGTTTGAACCTATGCATAAGATATACTATAAACAAGCCTCTAATTGGCAACGAATACTCGATAATCGTCGTAATTCGGAAAGTTCTATTTCATTGCCTATTCCTATCCATGAATATAATAGACGTAATACATATGATGCATTCTTTATGTATCATCCTGTATTAGTTCAGCTTTTACTATCTTTAGAAGCCAAGAGAAGTGCTTTTATCAATTTAGTGGCTAAAGTGCCTAAAGTCATGATTTTACACGTTATGAACACCTTTCTCTCTACTGAAATTAAGGCAAGTAATGATATTGAAGGCGTTTATAGTAGCCGTAAAGAAATCAAGGCAGCTATTGAGAATAGTGAGAATGATACCTTAAGATTTTCAAATATTATAGCTAAGTATCAATCGATTTTGGATAATCCTCATAGATTTAAGTTTGAAAGTAGTCAAGATATTAGAGGACTATTTGATGACATTATTAGTGATGAAATCGATGCAAAAAATCAGCCCGATGGCAAGTTGTTTAGATGTGATTCTGTAGATATAGTAAATCATCAAGACAAAATAATTCATAGAGGGACTTTGCCTGAGTCACGCATTATTACAGAGCTAGATCAAGCATTAAAGATCCTTAATGATGAGGATCTAGTATTACCTATTCGCGTAGCCATATTCCATTACTATTTTGGCTACATCCATCCCTTCTATGATGGAAATGGACGTACTAATCGTTTTATTTCTACTGCATATTTGGCAAAATATTTTCATCCTCTTGTAGCATTACGTTTATCTGCGGTCATTAATAATAATAAAAAGCAATATTATGATGCTTTTAAAATGACTACTGCTGAGATTAATGGAGGCGACGTAACAACCTTTGTAATCCCTTTTATTTTTCTTATCGAAAAAACGATAGATAGCGCCATGGAGTTATTAGATAAACGTATCAATCGCTTAATGGAAGAACAAGAGAAGTTAAAGGTGTTCTTTAGCGCTGAAAAGATTACAGATCCTTTGCTTCAAGACATATATTTCTTGTTATTACAAGCTCGATTATTTTCTTTAGGTGCTGGTATTAGTAAGGCTGAAATTATGAATGCTTGTGGTAAAAGTAGAGGTACAATTTTTACTAGATTTAAACAAATCCCAAAAGAATATCTTATAAAGGTAAAACACGGTCGTACCGAATCATTTATGTTAAAAATGACTATATTGCCACCTTTAGATAAGGCATAAATTAAAAGACAGTTGATCTAATCAGCTGTCTTGAACCTTATCACCCCAACCCTTGATCGTATTCAAACAAGGGT
>NZ_CAKPTN010000092.1 GCF_934190855.1 uncultured Veillonella sp.
TGTTATCGGTGGTGACGGTTTAGCGCATAGCGATGATGAATTAGCAGATGCAGTAACTGTGTCAAATGCAACTGGTGAAACTGAAGAATATGTAGAAAACAACGGTGCTGAAGAGAATGAAGCTGTAGTTGAAGAAACTACTGAGGTTGAAGAACCAGAAGAAGTGGTGGAAAATGTATCTCAACCTATCGTTGTTGTAAAACGCAATCAATAATTAACAAATTCTTAAAGCAAGAGGAGTTCTAGTAACCATGAGGAAACGTAAAGTACAATGGCTGGCAGCGGCATGTGTGTTTTGTTTAGCACAACCTGTTTGGGCCGCTACGGAGTCAACCACGGTATATCAAGATCAATTGGATAGCGTAGGTCAGTCCTATGCTGGAGAAATCTCTAAAGCATCTACACCTGAACATAGCAATATCCGTGTTGTACGTCGTGGTGAAAAAGAAAAATCTGCTGCGCCTACAGAGAAGTTGCCAACTCGTATTGATGCAGACAAAATGTTTTATAGTGGTTCTACAGGCAATGTATATGCACAAGGTGATGTAGTAGTTACGCAAGGTAATCAAACCTTGATGGCTCCTCGTATTGAAGGTAATACTAAAACTACGGAATATCGTACCGTTGGTGGTTACCGATACTTAGAAGATGGCGGTAAGACAAAAGATATTACAGGTCAAAATATGACGTATCGCACTAGCGACCGTCATTTTACAGCTGACCAAGCGATGGGCTGGACAGATCCGTTTTATGTAAAAGGACAAAATACTACATTTGATGGTCAAACAGGTCATATAGAAAAGGGTATGGTAACTACCAAGCATGCGATGGCTTTTGTTCATACTCCAGATTATCGTGTGGAAGGTCAAGATATCAAAGTGTATCCTGGTGACAAAGTGATTATCAAAAAGCCATCCTTCTACATTAAAAACTTTAAAGTTTTATCTTTGCCATCTTATACAGCGTCTTTGCGTCATGATAAAGAAAATAAATTTAGTATTTTCTCTTTAATACCAAAGCCTACGTATAATAGTGATAATGGTATTGGTTTACATGGTAGTACAGAATATCCAATTGGTAAGAGCGGTGAAGCTTACCTTGATTACCGATGGTATTCTAAAGCTGGTTTTAAACCACAGGTTGGGTATCGTCATTACTTACCTTGGGGTACTGCTTCTATTGGTTACAGTAAAGAATCCAATGAGTATAATGATAAAACCGTATGGATTGAAAAAATTGGTGAAGTTCGCTTAGATACGCATACGTACCATGTAGGTAAATCTCCGGTCACAGTGCGTGGGGGCGTTAATATTGGTTATTGGAAAGAGGATGCTGTAAAAGGTTCTCATAAGGAATATTATGCAGAAGTATCTCACGATCCAATTAAACTTGGTAAAAATGCTGATTTACGCTTCTTAGGCGGTTACCAACGCGACTACTACGGTTATGACGGTTCTATTCGTAGCATGCCTTATTGGGGGGCTAGATTCCAATCTAAAGCTGGCAATCGTGCTAATGTTTGGGTTAGCTATGATCAAAGAAATATTTCTTATAATAACTCCCCATATCGATTCGATACGACAGAGCTTCCTAAGGAGCTTGTTTATGGTGGTTCTTATAAATTAACTCGTCTAGATGATATTTCTGTAAGTGTTAAAAACAATATGATGAGTGGTGATATTGATTCTATCTACTACACATGGCATCGTGACTTACACTCCTTCGATATGTACTTAACATATAAGGATGGGCATAAAAACAGAGATAATCAATGGAAGATTAAATTTGTAGGTAAAGACTTTTAGTTAGGAGACTATTATGCAACCCATTAGAAAAGCCGTAATTCCTGCAGCTGGTTTTGGTACGCGTTTCTTGCCAGCTACTAAGGCACAACCAAAGGAAATGCTTCCTATCGTAGATACGCCTGCTATCCAATATATTGTGAAAGAAGCTTTGGATTCCGGTATTGAAGAAATCCTAATCATTACAGGTCGTAATAAACGCGCTATTGAAGATCATTTCGACAGTAGTGTTGAACTAGAATTATTGTTACAAAGCCAAGGTAAAAATAAACAATTGGCGATGATCAAGGATTTAGCGGATATTAAGGTTCACTTTATTCGTCAAAAAGCTCCTCGTGGTCTTGGTGATGCCGTGTTGTGTGCTAAAGCATTTATTGGTGATGAACCATTTGCCGTATTACTTGGTGACGATATTGTTTATAACCCAGAAAAACCATGCTTGAAGCAATTAATCGATTGCTATAACGAGCATCCTGGTATTATCTTAGGTGCTCAATTTGTACCTGAAGATAAAGTTAGCTCTTACGGCATCGTATCTGGTGAGGCTTTAGCGGATAATTTATATCGCGTTCATAACTTGGTGGAAAAACCTAAGCAAGAAGATGCTCCATCTCAACTTGCTGTTTTAGGTCGTTATATTTTGACACCAGATATCTTTAACATTTTGGAAGATACTAAACCTGGTGTAGGCAATGAAGTTCAATTAACAGATGCCTTAGCAGCGTCTAAGACTGATACCTATGCATTGGCCTATGAAGGCATTCGCTATGATACAGGTGATAAATTAGGTTATTTGAAAGCTACTGTTGAGTATGCATTGCGCAATGAAGAGTTAGGTGATAACTTCAAGGCATACTTGAAAGAGCTAGATATTAAATAATAAATCTGTAAGATTTAACATTATAAAAGAACCTATGAAATATCTGAACTGCACCTCTAAAAATTGTGTCCAATTTTTGGGGTGCAGTTCAATCATGGGTTCTTTTTATTTTGGTAGTATTCTAGGCTAATCTAGATATATATTTTATATTTGTTAACAAATGGATAATGAGTTTTGTTGACGAATGAAATGATGTTGATTATAATCAATTTATTGAATAAATAAAGGAATGTGATTATATGAGAACATTATTTAAAGCATTATGTAATAATGACTTAGATCTGCCAGGACATAGCGTTATCAAGCATATGCATTATGATTCTTCCGGTAGTGATGAAACTATATGTAAGATATTATATCAAGTTGCTAAAACTACCACCGTCGGTATTATGGATAAATCAGGATTCTTGATGGTTGATTTACGACCAGTGCCGAAAGAATTCAGCATTCGTGCTACAATACATCAAGAGGAAATAAGTGGTACTATATCATTCCCTAAGAAAGATGTAGTACAATTTGTAAATGATATTAATGATACGAATCCAATTCATAGAGAAGATCCTTATGTTGTTCCTGGTTGCATGATTCTTGAAACATTATGGAACTATTGGAATATTAGTAAATCTGCTCTTCAAATGGCAATTTACTTTCATGCTCCTGTCATTGCAGAGGATCAGGTGACTTTGGTTGAGATTCCTGAAGATGCTCATGTAGAAGGTTATGTAGGCGACACATTAGCATTTTCTGCTACGTTTTTTGGTGAAAATGAAAATTCTACATCTTTGAAACAAAGATCTATTAGTTAGAGGTAATTATGGAAGCAAGACGTTTAACAAAAATGGCTTTATTAACAGCCCTATTATGTATTTCAGCATATATTTCTTTCCCGTTGCCATTTAGTCCTGCCATGGTAACGGCATTGACTTTGGTAGCTACATTAACTGGTTTATTGTTACAACCGAAAGATGCGTTTGTTGTATTTATCATTTACGTTTTACTTGGTGCTGTAGGTTTACCAGTATTCGTTGGTGGCACAGCAGGTCTTGGCAAATTATTAGGACCAACAGGGGGCTTTATCTTCTCTTGGCCAATAGCTTATACATTATTAAGCGTATTCAAAGGTTCCAAGAAGAGCTTTTTCTCTTATGCATGGCGTTCTATTGTAATTACAATTCCTGTAGTGTACCTATTTGGTGTAGCAGGCTTTATGATTGTTACAAAAACAGAACTTTGGGCAGCGTTGCCAGTAGTAATGTTCCCATTCATTCCAGGGGACATTGTAAAATGTCTCGTTGCTTCTTGGTTAGCAACTAAAATTAAAATTTAGAACCTAATAAAAGGGGCATTCCTCGGGATGCCTCTTTTGCTTTTACTATAAGGAGTTTATATGTCAGTATATATTCACGGCGGCCTTCGCAGCCCTATTGGCGTTTTAAATGGGCAATATAAACATATGAGACCTGAAATATTAGGGGCTCAACTCATTGACGAATTAATGAATCGTCATGCTATTTCACAGGTGGACGGGATTTTTTGTGGCAACGCAGTTGGCACAGGTGGTAATATAGGTCGCCTCATGGGTCTCATGTCTAATTTACCTAATTCTGTTCCTGCTATTACCGTAGATATGCAATGTGCATCGGCATTGATGAGTATTGAAATGGCCTATACACATATTGCCGCTAGTATTATGGATACAGTTATTGCTGGTGGTATTGAAAGCTCCTCCTTACAGCCAGACCGAATCTATGCGTCTGGTGATGATCGAGAAGGTTTATATAAGGTTGCTCAATTTACCCCTCAAGATCAGTCGCCTTTTGCTATGCTTGAAGGAGCAGAGCGGACGATACACAAGCATAATGTTATAAAGGAAGATTTATATCCCTACATTATTGGCAGTCACAAACGCGCTTCTGAAGCTTTAAATAATCCGCATTTGAAATCTTACATTATGCCTATTACCATCGATGGCAAAACATGTGTAGATGAATGTATTCGGCCTAAAATGAATGAGAAACTATTATCACGGATGAAGCCTTTATTAGGACCTGATTCTATTACAAATGCGGGTAATGCTTGTTTAACCCATGATGGAGCTGCCTTTATATATCTATCTAATAAAAAAGGCCCTTTTAAAATTCATAGTGTCCTGCCTTGGGCAGGAAATCCTCAGTTTAGTCCAGAAGGTGCTTTAGAAAGTACAGAAGTCATTTTAAAACGGACTGGTTTAACTATGGATGATATAGATGTAGTGGAATGGAACGAAGCCTTTGCCATCATTGATGTACTCTTTAATAAAGCCTATCCTAATCATATGGGGAAATACAATAAACTAGGTGGAGCTTTAGCCTATGGACATCCTTATGGCTGTTCTGGCGCTATTTTAGTGCTTCATTGTATGGCTGCCTTAGAGTCTTGTAATGGTAGATATGGCTTATGTGCCATTGCAGGTGCAGGGGGAACTGGTACAGCTTTGATTATGGAGCGTATGTAATATGACAATTATTGAACGCTTACAACAATATAAAGACTTAGAACCACATAAAATTGCTCTTGTAGTAGATGATGAACAGTATACTTATGGCGAACTATATGATGCAATCCTATCATCGGATATTAACACTATAAGTCGAACTGTGGAGCTTACCTTAGGTAAAGAGGCTGTAAAAAACAAAGTTCTTTTAATTCAAAATCAATCATTTAGTGAACAACTTGTCCAGTGGCTCAGTTCATTGTATAAAGGGGACATTCCCATGGTATGCCATAATGAAATGGATACAGATTATATAGATGAATTGGCCTGTGTTATAAAATCTGACGGTGTACCGCTATCAGCTGATTTTGGCGTGCTTACATCGGGGACTACGGGGCATCCAAAACCTTTGTGGCGTAGCGAAAAATCATGGAGTGAGTTCTTTGATATCCAAAACAATATCTTTCACATAAACAAAGATACAAAAATTTTTTTACACGGCAGTTTTAGCTTCACTGGTGTTAGTAATATGGTTATCGCCGTGCTATGGTCTGGTGGAACTGTTGTTACAACGAGTTCGATGCGCCCCAATCGATGGATCCAGCTTATCGAGAAATATCATGTAGACCATATATATGCATTACCAACAAAATTACGATTATTAGTTCGTCATTGCAAAAGTAAATTAGACTCTATTAACTATATCATTGCTGGCTCTCAAGTGCTGGATTGTCAGTTGATGGAGCAGCTAGAATTAAAATGCCCGAACATGGAGTTTATTCTCTATTATGGTGCATCTGAGCTTAACTATATAACATATTGTACAGGTAAAGAGTGGTTACATAGAGAAGGCACAGTGGGAAGACCGTTTCCATCTGTCCAAATTGAAGAGCAAAACGGCATCATTTACGTAACCACAAAATATCATATTGAAGGCATACCAGATACATATACTGTAAATGATTGCGGTTATATAGATAGCGATGGATATCTCATGTTTAATGGGCGGCAAGGAGATGTCATCAATAAAGGGGGCTATAAAATTTCTATCCCCGAAATGGAATTGTATTTGCAATCCTTACAAGGCGTTTCTGAAGTTGCTGTTGTTACGATTACTGATGATATACGAGGGGAAGACTTTGTTGCTTATATGGTGTTAGAGGATACCGCTGAATTAAGTAAAATTATAGAACTCATTCATCATGAAAGACCTTCTGTAGAGTGGCCAAAAGCAATACTAGAAATTCCTATGTTACCTCTTACAGAATGCTCAAAAGTTGATAAACGAAAGCTAAAAGAGTGGTATAATAAAGGGTAATCGTTTTTTCTGTTATAAGGAGGCATCATGCAGATTAATAA
>NZ_CAKPTN010000093.1 GCF_934190855.1 uncultured Veillonella sp.
GTACAAACGTATGGCTCGATAACGCCCAAGACCTTATTAAAAATGGTACTTGTAAGTTGAACGAAGCCATTTCCACACGTGACGACGTAATGAACTTCTTGATCCATCGAGGCATGGATAGAAAGCATAGTTTCTTCGTAATGGAAAACGTACGTAAAGGGAAGGGTATTGAAAAACGAAATAAACAAGGCCAAGCTACGACAGAGTTCGAAGCAGAAATGCGTGAGAACAATATTCCTGAATGGTTTATTGAATCTTGTAAGAAGATTTCCTATCTATTCCCACGGGCCCATGCGGTAGCCTATGTAATGATGGCCTTCCGCATTGCTTGGTTTAAGGTGTACCATCCATTAGCATTCTATGCGGCATACTTCTCCATTCGTGCCAAGGCCTTTGACCTACGCATCATGACAGGAGACCTTAAAACTCAAATGACTGAATTCAACCGTATTAAGGCTCTTGATCGCGCTGCCAGTCCTAAAGATAAAGACCTTATGAGCGCATTAGAAGTATCTATGGAAATGTATCAACGGGGCTATCGTTTTGTTAATGTAGATATTCAACACTCTGAAGCTAGACGCTTTAGCATTAAAGATGGTGCTCTATTGCCGCCATTCTTAGCTATTGACTCTTTAGGTGAAACTGTAGCAGA
This sequence comes from uncultured Veillonella sp., assembly GCF_934190855.1. Classification (GTDB taxonomy): domain Bacteria; phylum Bacillota; class Negativicutes; order Veillonellales; family Veillonellaceae; genus Veillonella. The sequence goes on from NZ_CAKPTN010000093.1 coordinate 653, forward strand.
TGCTATAGTTGCTGAACGAGAAGAACGTCCGTTTACATCTCTAAAAGACTTGCAACGTCGTTGTAAAGTATCTAACACCATCATTGATCTTATGAAAGAACTCAAATGCTGTGGTGAACTACCTGAAGATGAACAAATGTCACTCTTCGGAGCATAATAAAATACAAGATAAGACTTAAATACAAAGTAAGCACTATATACCTAAAAGGTGATATAGTGCTTATTTTTGTATATTTTGCTACAATACAATTAATATATCATTGGTGCAAGGGAGTATTGTGTAATGATAAGTGGATTATTGAAATTTCTAGGAATTAATTCATCAGATAGTGATATTACTAAAGAATCAAAAATGAAATTAGAAGATAATAGAAGTAAATCTAATATTACTAAGGAACGACAAAATCAACCTGTAGAGATTGAATTTTGGGATATTGAGTCCGAGGAGGTGCCTGAGTTAGAAGAATCTGATATTCCAGGTGTATACTTTAACGAATTCCGAGAATATGTTGATGAAGAGGGGAATGTGCTATCCCCATCAGAGGTGGATGCATTACGGTATAAAGACGATTACGAGGACGATTATTATAGATAAAAGAGGAGTCATCAAATGATGACTCCTCTTTTTGAAAGTTTTGCAGTTTATTTGGTTTGGCAGGTTTTGTAAATTTGGCAGATTTAGTATAGAGATTTATATTTCATCCAGTTTGTTTTGGCCATTTCTTTTAGTTCTGTACCACGGCCATCAAGGATTGCATTGATCAAGTATTTACTGAAGCCTTTAGCTTGTTGGTAAGCAATTTTTGGAGGCATAGCAAGTTCTTGTTTGTCCACGCGAACGTTAACGATGACTGGGCCATTATGGTTAAGAGCTTCTATGATTTTTTCGTCTACTTCGCTAGAGTTTGTAATGCTTACACCTTTAATGCCAGCAGCTTCTGCAAGTTTACCAAAGTCTGGATTTACAAAGTCTGTTGCATAATCGAGGTAGCCAGAGGCTTTCATTTCCATGGCAATGAAGCTAAGTTCTTCGTTGTTGAATACAAAGATTTTAACCGGTAAGTTAAGTTGTTTTAATGTTAACATTTCGCCCATCATCATTGTGAAGCCACCATCACCGGAAAGGGAGATGACTTGACGATTTGGACATGCATTTTGAGCACCGATGGCATGCATCATAGCATTGGCCATAGAGCCGTGATTATAAGAACCTAAGATGCGTCGTTTACCATTTGTTTTTAAGTGACGAGCAGTCCAAATAACTGGAGTACCTACGTCAAAGGTAAAGATTGCATCTTCTGCAGCTAATTTATTAAGACGATTTACAAAGTATTGAGGGTGAATAGCCACACCATCTGGTTCAGCTACTGCATAGCTATCTAGATCGCCTCTAAATTTAGTATACGCTTTACGTACAGTGTCGATAAATTCAGTATCACCACGTTGAGCGACTAGAGGTAATAATTCTTTTAATGTATCTTTTACAGTACCAATAATACCTTGTGTAAGAGGAACACGACGACCTAAAGCGCCAGGATCTCTATCTACTTGAATTACTTTTGTATTTTCTGGATAGAATGGACGGTATGGGAAGTCAGTACCAAGCATTACAAGTGTATCGCATTGTTCAATAGCACGATAACCAGATGTATAGCCTAATAGACCAGTCATACCTACATCATATGGATTATCCCATTCAACCCATTCTTTGCCTCTGAAAGCATGTACAACAGGTGCTTGTAAACGTTTTGCTAATTCTACAACTTCGTCATGAGCACCTTCACAGCCTGCACCGCAGAAGAGGGTAATACGTTTACCTGATTCTAAATGAGCTGCCATTTCTTCGATATCTTCGCGTTGTGGAATGATATGAGGTAAGCGAGGATGATGCCATACTGGTAATTCATCAATTTCCATTTCCATGACTGCAACGTCACCAGGTAGGACTATAACAGCAACGTCTTGATTACCTACAGCGGCATTCATAGCACGGAATAGGATTTCAGGCATTTGTTTAGGATTGGATACAAGTTCACAGAAACAAGAGCATTCTTTGAATAAGTTTTCTGGATGTGTTTCTTGGAAGTAATTCAAGCCTACTTCAGATTGAGGGATATGAGAAGCAATAGCCAATACTGGTACACGATTGCGATGGCAATCAAAGAGGCCATTGATCAAATGTAAGTTGCCTGGGCCAGAGCTACCAGCACAGACAGTTAATTTACCAGTTAAAGATGCTTCAGCACCTGCAGCAAAAGCTGCTGTTTCTTCATGTCGTACATGTTCAAAAGCAATCTTACCATTGCGGCGTAAACTATCGTTTACAGAGTTTAAACTATCGCCAGTGATACCGTAAATGCGTTCGATACCCGCATTGGCTAAGACTTCTATGAGTACATCAGAAATTCGTTTTTTTGCCATATTATCACCTTTATTCAATAATTAATATCAATAAAATATAGTTATTAAAACTATATATAATCCATACTAGACCTATTTTTAGTGTATTTATGTGATATAAATCACCAATCATTGTATACATGGTTTATAGTTGTTTAAAATCGCACTATGGCATCTTTAAATAAAATTTTTAGCTTTATATTTCGTAGTATTTTATTTAATATTCTTTCTCAATACAAAACTCTTATTGTTGCATAACCTTAATAAAAGTGTTACTATTAATTCATAAACAAAATAGATGAGTCTTTGGGGACAGGTGAAATTCCTTACCGGCGGTATAGTCCGCGAACCTTATGGGTATGAATCGGTGCAATTCCGATACCGACAGTATAGTCTGGATGAGAAAAGACGAGGCGCATTTGTTGTGCGCAATTATGATTACCCAAGGACTATGTATATAGTCCTTTTTTTATTGAGGTGATATGGTGGATGACGTAGCATATATGAAACGCGCCATTGCACTGGCAAAATTAGCCACAGGTCACACTTCGCCAAATCCTTTGGTGGGTGCCGTAGTGGTGAAAGACAATACAATAATCGGTGAAGGGTATCATCATAAGGCTGGTACGGCTCACGCAGAGGTGCATGCTTTAAATCAAGCTGGTGATAATGCTAAAGGTGCTACTTTATATGTAACATTAGAGCCCTGTTCTCATTATGGCAAAACTCCACCTTGTGCGCTTCGTATTATCGAGGCTGGCATAGCTAAAGTTGTAGTAGGTAGTACAGATCCTAATCCACTTGTTTCCGGCAAGGGTATGGATTTACTCCGCGAAGCAGGCATAGAGGTTGTTTGCCCCGTATGTAGTGAGGAATGTGCTGAACTAAATGAGCATTTCTTTACCTATATACAGACAGGTAAACCTTTTGTAACTATTAAAAGCGCCATGTCACTAGATGGTAAGATTGCTACTTTTACAGGTCAATCTCAATGGATTACAAATGAGTCCTCTCGCCGTGATGGACATGTACTGCGTGCTACTCATGATGCTATGCTGGTTGGTATTGGTACGATTTTGGCAGATGATCCTCAATTAAACTGTCGTTTAACTGATTTTGAATTATCGGAGGCTTTATTAGATACAAGCATACTTGATGAACCGATTCCTGTTCATCAACCGGATGTAATTATCTTAGATAGCCTAGGTAGAACACCTACCACAAGTCGTGTGTTTGAAGTAGATAATCGTAAGGTTCATATATTTGTATCTACCGGCTGTCCTAAAGATAGGATTCAAGCCTTAGAACAAGTTGGTGGTCAAGTAACTGTAGTAGAATCTATTTCGACTCGTAAAAGTAAGAGCACTGATATTGCTATAGATATCAAGAAATTATCTATTAATGATATTTTAACTAAACTTGGCGAACTCGGGTATACATCAGTTCTCGTTGAAGGTGGTTCAGCTATTATTAGCTCCTTTGTAGAAACGATGAATTTTGATAAAGTTGTAACCTACATTGGAAACACAATCATCGGTGGCACTGATGCAACGCCTGCTGTAGGTGGTCATGGCTTTGAAAGTTTAGAAGCGTCACCGCAATTAATTTTTACTAAAACTAAGGTATTAGATAATAACATTCGCATCGAAGCGTATCGTCAAGGAAGGAGGGGCGCTTATGTTCACGGGAATCGTTGAAGAAATTGGCCGTGTAGAGAGCATCAAAAAGGGCCCTAAATCCTTAGCTATAACAATTCGGGGAAATAAAATATTTAGCGATTTAAAAATAGGTGACTCCGTAGCTGTTAACGGCGTCTGTTTGACGGCTACAACGATTGGTAATGGCGTATTTACAGCTGATGTTATGCCAGAGTCAATCAAGATGACTACTTTCACAAATTTGAAAGTTCATCAACCAGTCAACTTAGAGCGTGCCATGCTCGCCAATGGTAGATTTGGTGGTCACATTGTGGCAGGTCACGTAGATGGGACAGGCCGCATCATTAATCGCGAACAAACGGATAATGCTATCATCTTTACCGTAGAGGCCCCAAAATCCGTTATGGATTATGTTATTTATAAGGGATCAATAACGATCGATGGTATTAGCCTCACCATTATGCGTCGAACGGACAGCAGTTTTTCTGTATCTATTATTCCTCACACCTTGGGTGAAACTATTTTAGGTTCTGCCCATATTGGTACGGTGGTTAATTTAGAAACGGATATCGCTGGTCGATACATTCGTCATTTTATGAATCTCGGCAGTGAACCTACCGAAGACAAATCTAAGAAATCAATGCAATCCCTCTTAGTAGAGAATGGATTTATATAAAAGTAAGGAGCGTTCCTATGAGCGAACAATTACATTCTATTGAAGAGGTCTTAGAAGACCTTAAAGCTGGCAAACCTGTTATTATTGTTGATGATGAAAGCCGCGAAAACGAAGGTGATCTTATCATTGCTGCAGAGTTTGCTACACAAGAAAATATTAACTTTATGGTTAAATACGCGCGTGGTATCGTATGTACACCTATGCGTCGTGAAGCTTTAGAAAAACTTGGTATTCCTGCCATGGTTACTAAAAATACAGATAATCATGAAACTGCTTTCACCGTTACTGTTGACCATGTAGATACTACAACAGGCGTATCGCCAGCAGAACGTGCGTATACAATTCAAAAATTACTAGATACTAATGCTAAACCTGAAGACTTCCGTCGTCCTGGTCACGTATTCCCTCTAGTATATAAAGAGGGTGGCGTTCTAGTACGCCAAGGTCATACAGAGGCATCTATCGACCTTTGCCGATTAGCAGGTCTACAAGAGGCAGCTGTTATTTGTGAAATCACAAAAGATGATGGCGATATGGCACGTCTACCAGATCTCATGGAATTTGCAAAAGAGCATGATTTGAAAATTGCTTCTGTAGCAGAACTTATTGAATACCGTAAACAATATGAAGATATGGTTGAGCTTGGCGCTTGTTCTAAATTACCTACTAAATTTGGTGATTTCAATATCTTTGTATTCAAAAATGAATTAGATAAAAAAGAGCATTTAGCTATCGTTAAGGGTGATGTACAAAACTGTAGCGATGTACTTGTACGTATTCACTCCGAATGTTTAACAGGTGATGTGTTCGGTTCTAAACGTTGTGACTGTGGCGAACAATTAGATAATGCGTTGCGTGCTATCGAAAAAGAAGGTAAAGGCGTTGTAGTATACATGCGTCAAGAAGGCCGCGGCATTGGCTTAACAAATAAAATTAAAGCCTATGCATTACAAGAACAAGGCCTAGATACTGTAGAAGCAAACGAGCAATTGGGCTTCCCTGCGGATATGCGCGAATATTCTTTAGCAGCTCAAATCATCCGTTTCTTAGGGATTAAGAGCATTCGCTTGTTAACTAATAATCCTGAAAAACGCCATGGCTTAGAG
>NZ_CAKPTN010000094.1 GCF_934190855.1 uncultured Veillonella sp.
GCATAGCAGGCGCTGCATCAGTGGTACTGACCATAATCATTTGACCGCCCGTTACAGCACTGCGACTATCGATGCCAAAATCTTTATTGAAAGCATAGAGCTTAGCATTCTTTTCTTTGGCTACGTCCTCAATAATACTGAGAGGTGTACCTTGTGCAGCTGTTACTACAGGTACTTTAGATTTAATAATACCCGCCTTATGACGTGCAATCTCCTCTACTGTATCACCGCAGTACGCTTGATGATCCATAGATACATTAGTAATAACAGACACTTTAGGAATAACGATATTAGTAGAGTCTAACAATCCGCCTAACCCAACTTCTACTACCGCATAATCTACACCTTGATCTTTAAAGAATAAGAATGCGGCAGCCGTCAATATTTCAAATTGTGTCGGTGCCTCTATCCCATTATCGATGATAGTGTCTACTGCCCCTTTTACACGATTAATTAATTCACCAAAGGCTTCCTCTGTAATATTTCCATCATTGATTTGAATTCGCTCCGTATAGGATTGAAGGTGAGGCGATGTAAATCGCCCCACCCGTAATCCACTTGTAAACAGCGCGTAGGAAATATATGAGGTAACCGAGCCCTTACCATTCGTACCTGTTACATGAACAATTTTATAGTCCTCTTGTGGATTCCCAAGGGCTTCCATAAGAGCTGTAATTCGTTCAAGGCCAGGCTTAATACCGAATGAGGATGCCTGTTCTAAATAGGCTAAGGCCTCTTGATATGTCATATAAACCTCCTATTATAAGGTTTCTAAGAACGCTTCACGTTCCAATAACGCTTGTTGTTTTTGTTTATATTCTTCTAACTTTTCTTTTTCTTTCGCTACTACAGCTTCAGGAGCTTTTGCTAGGAAGCCTTGGTTGGACAATTTGCCTTCCAAACGGGAAATTTCTTTTTCCATTTGAATTTTTTCCTTCGCAATACGCTCTTTTTCTTTTTCGCCGTCGATTAAGTCTTTAAGCAAGAGATATACTTCCATACCATTTACAACTGTTACAGTCGCATTTTCTGGCTTAGCATCGTTGGCACCGAGGATTGTTACCTTCTCAGCCCAAGCCAATGTTACAAAATAGTCACTGTGATCTGCTACAGTTTGAGCTAATGCTGCATCTGTAGGCGCCACGATAACCTCTGCTTTTTTACCTAATGGCACGTTCATTTCAGCACGCATGTTACGAATGCCTTTAATAGCATCCATCATCACTTCCATTTGACGTGCTGCGCCGTCAAGATTTTCGAAGTTCAATGCTTCTGGCCATTTAGCAACAACGATGCTATCCCCTTCATGAGGCAAGTGCTGCCAAATATGTTCTGTTACGAACGGCATGAACGGATGTAACAATTCAAGCATTTGACGCAAGATAGTTACGAGCAAGTATTGAACTGTACGACGATCGCGTTCGTTGCTTTCACTGTACAAACGAGGTTTCGCCAATTCAATATACCAGTCACAGTACGTATTCCAAATGAAGTCATATACGGAGCTTGCCGCTTCACCAAGTTCGAATTTATCTAGGTTAGATGTTACACTTTGTACTGTTTCGTTATATTTTTGAATAATCCATTGGTCAGCTAATGTTAAATCATCTGCCGTTGGAACGAAGCTTTCATCATAATTCGTAAGATTCATCAATACGAATTTAGAAGCATTCCAAATCTTGTTAGCAAAGTTGCGGTTCGCTTCCACACGTTCCATGTAGAAACGCATGTCGTTACCAGGAGTATTGCCTGTTACAAGAGTGAAACGCAATGCATCGGCACCAAATTGATCAATAACATCAAGTGGATTGATACCATTGCCTAAGGATTTACTCATCTTACGACCTTGGCTATCACGAACAAGACCGTGGATGAATACGTGTTTGAACGGAATTTCATCTTCGAACTCAAGAGCCATAAAGATCATACGAGCTACCCAGAAGAAGATGATATCGTAACCAGTTACGAGAACACTTGTTGGGTACCATTGTTTAAGTTCTGGAGTTTGTTCAGGCCAACCCATCGTAGCAAATGGCCACAAGCCAGAGCTAAACCATGTATCAAGAACATCTGGATCTTGTGTTACATGACCGTGACAATGAGGACATTCAGTAATGTCTTCACGACTTACGATAGTTTCGCCGCAGTCATCACAATACCAAGCAGGAATGCGATGGCCCCACCATAATTGACGAGAAATCGTCCAGTCACGAATGTTTTCAAGCCAGTTTACATATGTTTTAGTAAAGCGTTCAGGCACAAATTCTACTTCATGTTCTTTAACGACTTTAAGAGCTGGCTCTGCCAACGGTTTCATATCTACGAACCATTGTTTAGATACCATTGGTTCGATGATTGTATTACAACGAGAGCAATGTCCGACTGCATGATCATGGTCATCGATTTTTTCAAGCAAGCCTAACTCTTGTAGTTCAGCTACTACTTGTTTACGCGCTTGTTCACGAGGTAAGCCGTTGAACTTACCGGCGCCTTCGTTCATTGTCGCATCATTGTTCATAACAACGATGGATTCTAAATCGTGGCGTTGGCCCATTTCAAAGTCATTAGGGTCATGAGCAGGCGTAATTTTTACACAACCTGTACCGAAGCTTGCATCTACATAGTCATCGGCAATTACAGGAATCTCACGGTTAACGAATGGCAATACCAACGTTTTACCAATGAGATCTTTATAACGATCGTCCTCAGGGTTTACCGCTACCGCCACGTCACCAAACATTGTTTCTGGACGAGTTGTAGCTACAACCACGAAGCGATTATCTTCACCTTTTACAGGATATTTAATATGCCATAAATGGCCATGTTCATCTTCATGCTCAACCTCTACATCAGATAAAGCCGTTGCACAACGAGGGCACCAGTTGATAATGCGCTCACCGCGATAGATTAAACCTTTTTCATAAAGTTTTACGAATACTTCGCGCACTGCATGATAGTAACCATCATCTAATGTAAAGCGTTCGCGAGTCCAGTCACAGGATGCGCCAAGGCTGCGGATTTGTTTTACGATAGTATCACCGTATTCTTTTTTCCATTCCCATACGCGCTCTACGAATTTCTCACGACCTAAGTCATAGCGAGATTTGCCTTCTTCTTTAGCGAGCATCTCTTCTACCTTGATTTGAGTAGCAATACCGGCGTGGTCAGTACCAGGCATCCACAATACATTGTAACCTTGCATGCGTTTAAAACGGATGAGGATATCTTGCAATGTATTATCTAGAGCATGGCCCATGTGAAGCATGCCAGTTACATTAGGAGGCGGCAAGACGATACTAAATGGCTCTTTATTCGGGTCTACTTCTTCGTGAAAGTATCCTTGATTTTCCCAATAAGAATACCATTTCCCTTCTATTTCACCGGGGTTATAAGTGGTTAAATTTTCGTAGGTTTTCATCGTTCCTCCTAAATAAACTCCTTAGCGCTTCATAATCTTAGCCAATACAAATAGGCTCGTTTCATATAGCAATATCATAGGCAATGCAATCATCGTTTGAGAGAACATATCCGGTGTTGGTGAAATGACAGCACCTATGATAAAGGATATAAGAATAAATATCTTTCGTTTCGTTTTTAAAAAACGTGATGTTATTAAGTTGAAATATCCCAAGATAATTAAAATCAACGGCAATTCAAAGATAAATCCAAAAGGCAGTACAAAGGACAACACAAAGTCCATATACTGACCAATGGAAAACATCGGTTGCAGTTCATCTGTAGCAAAGCCCATGAAGAACTTCACTGCTGCAGGTAACACGAGGAAATAAGAAAATACAATGCCTATACCAAATAAGCCAATAGCTACTGGTAAGATCCAGTTAGACAATTGTTTTTCTCTCGCAGTCAATGCAGGCTTAACGAATAGCCAAATCTGATGCAGTATAATAGGCGCCGCTATAATGAGTCCCCCTACTATGGATACTTTCATATACGTAAAGAAAGCCTCTGTAGGTCTCATATAATAGAGCTTGCCCGCCGGTTTGAGGAGTATTTCTAATAATAAATCTACATAATAATAAGAAATACAAGTTCCTAGTATAACCGCTACTGCCATTATGATCAGTCGTTTTCGCAGTTCTGAAAGATGTCCTACAAGGGATAATTCCCTCGCCTCATCCATCATTTTCTGTTCCATTTCGGTATAAATGGGTTCATTCTCCGGTTCCTCAGGAACTTGTAAATTTGCCATCTTATACCGTTCTTGCTCTGCTTTTTGCTCTGCTTCACGCCGTTTTTGACGAACTACACTATCAAAAGAAGGTTTTTTTATGGGATATTCGAAATCCGGTTTTGATTCGAACGGCTCCATATTATACCTTTCTATCAGCTAGATTTTCTACAGACATCACAAGGAATTCCTTCCCTGGGAAGTCACGTACTGCTTCAAGAGCAGCCAAAGCATCTTTACAATATTTATCAGCTACCGCTAATGTATTGTCGATACCGCCTTGAGCGATAACGTAATCGATAATATCTTGCTCATTACCGCCATGATTCAAGGCTTTAATATCTGCAAGCAATCTATCTTTATTGTCGTCATTTACGATACTTAGTAAAGGATAGGTCAATAAACCTTCGCGTAAGTCATTCCCTACAGGTTTACCTGTAGTCTCAGTTGTTTCACGATAGTCCATGATATCATCTGTAATTTGGAATGCCATACCTAAAGCATGACCATATTTTTTTAACTCAACAATTTCAGACTCATTCCAGCCCCCTAAGAGACCACCAAGTTCCATGCAACCTTCCATAAAGTCCGCTGTTTTCTTTTGAGTCTTAGTCATATAGCGCTCAATCCCTTGATCGATGCGATATACATCTTCCATTTGCATGAACTCGCCTTCTACGAGACATGTAATGATATGAGAGAAAATCTGTAAATACTTCATATTAGGCATTTCAGATACGATTTGGAATGCTTTTGCAAACAAGTAATCTCCACTGAGGATAGCTACTTTATTGCCTTTATGCATATGAATTGTATCTTCACCACGACGAATCTCAGCTTGATCTAACACATCGTCGTGAATCAGTGTTGCTAAATGAAGCATTTCTACAGCTTCAGCAATTCTAATGCGCTGACGTTCTACAGATGTGCCTGCGTTGGCAATCAATAGACATAATTGAGCGCGTAAACGCTTGCCACCAGCCGCTGATAATGGTCGAATTAGTGCATTAAAGTCTTCTGCACCTGTATTAAAAGATGATGCAAGAGATTCTTCAACGCCCTCTAAATCTAGAGCAATGCGTTCCATAATCTCTAACTCATTGGTTTGACTCATGCTTCATCTCCTACTAGAACCTTATTGATGCGTTGTTGTAAAAGTTCACGACCTGTATGTTTTAAGGAGCTATATAAAATAGGCGGTGTATCCGTTGGATACAGTTCCTTAATTTTAGCCAAGTTCGCAGACTTTTCTTTAGCCGTTAATTTGTCAGCTTTAGTAACTACAATTTGTAGTGATACACCAGCCTCAACAAGCCAATCATAGGCTACCTTATCAATGGGCATCTCTGGATGACGTCCATCGATAAGTAAGCACAACAACATCAATCGTTCAGAATGTAAAATATAATCGGCAATAAAGGAAGACCACAAGTTGCGGTTTCCTTTATTTGTCTTTGCAAAACCATAACCAGGCAGGTCAACGAGGAACCAATGATAACGGCGCTCCTCAGTTTCAGAAATATCCTCTTTTGACTCCACATCAAAATAATTTATCGTCTTTGTCTTACCTGGCTGACCACTAACGAGGGCTAACCCACGATAATTGCACAACGAGTTAATCAACGAAGATTTGCCCACATTAGAGCGTCCGATGAAAGCAATTTCCACAGTATCCCCTTCAGGATATTGATCTGCCTTCACACAGGAAGTATTATATTTTGCTGCTATAATACGAGGCCCCTTCGGTTCTTTTCGTGTATATTGTGGTTTTGGCCCCATTTGTTTAGTGGATTTTTTCTTTTTTTGCATTACACAAGTGCCTTTGCTAATACTTCATCCATTGTCTTAACTGGCGTAATAATGAGTCCTTCTTTTACAATGTCAGGTAATTCTGCAATATCCTTTTCATTGCCCTTCGGAATCAATACCTCTTTAATGCCATGAGACAAGGCTGCTAATAATTTCTCTTTTAAACCGCCTATTGGCAATACGCGGCCACGCAATGTAATTTCACCAGTCATGGCAATATCAGAACGAACCTTGCGGTTTGTCAAAATAGATACCATAGCCAATGTCATTGTAATACCTGCAGAAGGACCATCTTTAGGCGTTGCCCCTTCTGGCAAGTGAACGTGAATATCGAGTTTCTTATAGAAATCTTCTTCGATTTTTAATGCTTTTGCATTGTGGCGGAT
>NZ_CAKPTN010000095.1 GCF_934190855.1 uncultured Veillonella sp.
TGAATGTACTCGACAATGAGCAAATTCGTTCGTTTGGTATACCCGTTATTGTAATGGTATTAGATGCATCTCATGATGGATTTTCTGATGTATCTTTTGATATGGAGCGCATCGGGGCGGTAATAGATGTTACATCCAATAGCATAGATGACTATGTAGGGGCGATAGAGCAAATTGTGGCAACTTACGAAGCTTCCATTTTGCCACCTTTCTTTAGAGCCTTATCTGATTACGTAGGGGATAACAACGTTCAATTTGACTGCCCAGGCCATCAAGGTGGACAGTTTTTTGCTAAGCATCCTACGGGACGTGCTTTTTATAATTTCTTTGGAGAGCATATTTTCCGTGCGGACTTGTGCAATGCCGATGTAAAGCTCGGTGATCTTTTAATTCATGAAGGCTATGCTCATGATGCTCAGGCTCATGCTGCCACAGTGTATAATGCAGATAAAACATATTTTGTATTAAATGGCACATCTTCTGCTAACAAGGTAGTTCTGAATGCCCTTTTAACGCCAGGGGACATCATTTTATATGATCGTAATAATCATAAATCTATTTGCCATGGCGGTCTCGTTATGTCTGGCGCAACACCAATATATTTAGAGACCGCACGCAATCCCTTTGGTTCCATTGGTGGTATCTTAGAGCACTGTTTTGATGAAAGCTATATTCGAAATCTAATTGGTGAGAAGGATCCTAATAAAGCTAACGCAGACCGTCCAATTCGTTTAGCCGTCATTCAATTAGGCACCTATGATGGTACGATTTATAATGCTCGCCAAGTAGTAGATAAAATTGGTCACTTGTGTGACTATATTTTCTTTGACTCTGCCTGGGTAGGATATGAACAGTTTATTCCTATGATGAAAGATTGTAGTCCCTTATTATTGGAATTAGGCCCAAATGATCCTGGAATTTTAGTGACGCAATCTGTACATAAGCAACAAGCTGGTTTTTCTCAGACGTCACAAATCCATAAGAAAGATAAACATATTAAAGGGCAAGACCGTTATGTAGACCATAAGCGTTTTAATAACTCCTTTATGATGCATGCTTCTACATCTCCTTTTTATCCACTCTTTGCATCCCTCGATGTAAATGCAAAAATGCATGAAGGTGAATTGGGGAAACAGTTGTGGCGTGAATGTATAGAAGTAGGGATTGATGCCCGTAAGTCTGTATTAAGGAGCTGCAAATATCTTAGACCTCTGGTGCCACCTATTGTACATGGCAAGAAGTGGGAAGAAGGCAATACACAAGAGATGGCTAATGATGTGAGTTATTTTGCCTTTGAACCTAATGCAAAATGGCACTCATTCAAAGGCTATGGTGAAGGGCAGTACTTTATCGACCCTTGTAAATTCCAGTTAATTACGCCTGGTATTAATGTTGAAACAGGGGAATATGAAGACTTTGGTATTCATGCCAATATTCTGGCCAACTATTTACGGGAAAATAAAATTATCCCAGAAAAATGTGATCTTAATACGATTCTATTTCTTATGACTCCTGCAGAATCTAAAGCTAAGATGGATGCGCTTGTAGCCGAACTTCTTCGTTTTGAAGAGCTCATAGACCGCAACGCGCCAATGGAAGAGGTATTACCGTCGATTTATCATAGTCATATCAATAAATATAAAGGCTATCGTATTCGTCAGTTATGCCAAGAAATGCATGATTTTTATAAAGATAGAAATGTGAGTATTCTACAACAACGCTTATTCTCCAAGGAATATTTCCCAGAATATGTATTGAATCCACAAGAGGCAAACTTTGAGTTTCAACGTAACAAGGGTGAACTCGTACCTTTAAGTGAGGCGGAAGGACGTATTGCTCTTGAAGGGGCCCTTCCGTACCCACCAGGTGTATTATGCATACAGCCAGGCGAGCGATGGTCTCGGACTGCTTGTGATTACTTCCTGGCTTTAGAAGAAGGCATTAACCAATTGCCTGGATTTGCTCCAGAGATACAAGGCGTATACCTTATTGAACAACCAGATGGCTCTAAAAAAGCCTATGGTTATGTATTGAAAAAAGAATATGAAATGTAAATTTATGCATTTGAATTATACAATAGAGAATCTATAATTATTCTGTACAAATATATAGGTATGTAATATTATTTGCTAATATATGCAAATAACGAAATTATTAGATGTAAAATCTATAGAAAACAATTTTTAGGAGAACTAAAATTTCTTGTGATTTTTTATTAATAGTTATTGACAGTGCATAAAAATAACTTTATACTAGGTTCATAGAATGTGATAAACGTATAATAGATATGAGAAAAATTCATAAAATTGAAAATTTCTTATTTAGATTTGTCAACATTACATGAGTTGATAAGGACTGATCACATAGAACTATGCTAATCTTGTATAACCTTGACGGGATGGGTCAAGGCTCTCTAGCGTAAACCGAAACTTACGACTACAAGAGCTTCTTTTTGATGCTCTTGTAGTCGTTTTTTTATTTACAATTTTATTTTTTTTCTAAAAGTTTGGAGGAATGTGAGATGAGTTCAATGGAGAACGGAAGAACTTATGAAGCAAATGGTTTTCTTGATCGCTTTTTCAAGTTAACCCAACATGGCACGTCAGTGAAAACTGAGTTTTTTGCAGGTATTACGATGTTTATTGCGTCAGTATATATTCTGGCAGTAATACCAAACCTATTATCTGTATCAGGCATGCCGCATGCTAGTGCAGTAGCAGCGGTTGTTTTAACAACAGCTTTTGCCACAATGCTTATCGGTTTAGTAGCTAATGTTCCTGTTATCGTAGCACCAGGTCTGGGTCTCAGTGCGTTCTTCTCGTACACTATTTGTGGTGCCATGGGTCTTAGCTGGCAAACAGCATTAGGTGCCGTTTTTATTTCCGGTACAGTATTTGTTATTTTAACGGTTACTAAAGTTCTTAACAAAATTGTAGATGGTATTCCACAAGTACTGAAAACATCGATTGGTGTAGGTATTGGTTTATTCGTTGCTTTCATCGGCTTTAAAAATGCACACATTATCGTACCTAATAATGCTACCTTTGTAACACTAGGTAATATGCAAGATCCAGCGGTATTATTGACTCTATTAGGCTTATTTATTACTAGTATTTTGCTTGCAAAACAAGTTAAAGGTGGTTTGCTCATCGGCATGGCTTTCACTACAATTGCAGCAATGGCTTTAGGTTTAACTAAGATGCCTGCTACAAGTGCAGATATCTTTAACTTGGTGCCACCAGTTCCAGTTGATACATTTGCTCAATTAGATATAATGGGCGCTATTAAATATGGTATTTTCTCTATCATTTTCTCCATTACTATTGTAGATATGTTTGATAATATCGGCACATTAATTGGTGTAACGAGAAAAGCAAACTTGGTAGATGAAAATGGTAAGTTTGAAGGTTTAGATAAAGCGTTGCTATGTACTTCTATTGGCGCTGCAGCAGGTGCCGTTGTAGGTACTTCTACAGTTACTTCTTACATTGAAAGTGCGGCAGCCGTTGCCGACGGTGGTCGTACAGGTCTTACAGCAGTCGTAACAGGTCTTTTATACTTGGTAGCCTTGTTCTTTGCACCATTGTTCTTATTGGTGCCACCACAAGCGACAGCACCTGTACTTATCACGATTGGCGTATTTATGATGAGTGAGGTTACACATATTGACTTCACTGACTTCACAGAAGCATTGCCAGCATTCTTGACAATTCTTCTTATGCCTTTAACATTCAGTATTGCTCAAGGTTTATCCTTTGGTTTTATCTCTTATACATTGATTAAATTGACTACAGGTCGTCGTCATGAAATTCATCCTATTATGTATATCATGACATTGGCATTTATTATTCACTTTGCCATCTAAAACGCCTATACTATGAATCATATAGCATTGTATATTGATCGAAAATAAATCTAGCATGTGGTATAGGACGATTCGTTTATAATCCTGAACATGCGAGGAGGTTATATGAATTCAACAATTATCTTAAAAGGAAATATTTTATATACACCACGTCCATCGGAATTTGTAGCTATTCAACAAGGTTATGTTATTGCCGTTGATGGTGTAGTTGTTCATTGTGGTGAAAGTATACCGCCAGCGTATGCAGAACATCCGATTACAGATTATGGTGACCATCTCCTCATCCCTGGCTTTGTAGATACGCATGCTCATGCACCACAATATTGTAATCGCGGTCTAGGAATGGATAAGGAACTCTTACCTTGGCTTGAAACGTATACCTTCCCAGAGGAAGCGAAGTTTAGTGATCAAGAGTATGCTCGTTTAGTATATGGCGCCTTTGTTCACGACTTATGGCGCAATGGTACGACGCGAAGTATCTTATTTGGTACTATCCATAAAGATAGTACATTAGTGTTGATGGAGCTTTTACAAAAAGCAGGTTTATCTGCCTATGTAGGCAAGGTCAACATGGACCGCAATAGTCCGGAATTCTTGATTGAAGATACAAATCAATCATTGGCTGATACTAAAGAGTGGTTAGACGCATCAGCTCAATTTGGTCCGTTAGTAAAATCTATTATTACGCCTCGTTTTGTACCATCTTGTACAAGCGAGTTAATGAATGGATTAGGTAAATTGGCAGAAGAGTACAATGTACCAGTTCAATCTCACTTGTCAGAAAATCATGGTGAAATTGACTGGGTAGCGTCTTTGCATCCGGAGGCAGCTAATTATACTGATGTGTACTATGAACATCACTTGATGGGGCGAGTACCGACTGTAATGGCTCATTGCATTCATTTAAGTGACGTAGAAATGGATCGCATGGCAGAAACACAAACTATGGTGTCTCATTGTCCGTATTCAAATGTAAATTTATCTAGTGGCATTGCGCCGATTCGTAAATTATTTGAACGGAAAATACCTATTGGCTTAGGTTCCGATATTTCTGGTGGACATATTGTATCCATGGCGAAGGTTCTTACAGAAGCCATTGGATTATCCAAGATGAAATGGGTGGAAGTCGATCAAACGTATGCGCCACTTACATTGAGTGAAGCTTTCTATATGGCTACAAAGGGCGGCGGCGCGTTCTTCGGCAAGGTGGGCAGCTTTGAAAAAGGTTGTGAACTTGATGCCCTTGTTATCGATGATACGGCATTGTTTGATCCTAATGAACGCTCCCTAGAAGAGCGATTGGAACGCTGGTTATACGTAGGTGATGATCGACACATCGTAGAACGCTATGTAGCAGGTAAAGTGGCTCCAGAGCCTACGAAGTAAATAAGAATTAAAAGAATATCATAAAATTCTTACTTAACCTCTTATAGAAAAAGAATATGGATATATTAAAAGCAGTTGATTTGGAAATCATTCAAATCAGCTGCTTTTTGCGTATCAATGTACTTGGTGTATAATAAAGGGATGTAAAAATTAAGAAAGTGGGGGACTTAATGGATATATTAGGCGCAAGGCGCTCTATTGAACAAAAGTTATTGATGCAGTCTGTTGCCTTGATGGCACTGGTTGCAGTCAGTGGTACTATAATGGGGATTGTTACAGGGTCTAGTGCAGTTTTATTAGATGGTGTATTTTCCTTCGTGGATGTAGTTATTAAGATTATGATGCTTATGACTGCAAAGCTCGTAGCTAGGGAAACGAGTAAGCGATTTCAGTTTGGCTTCTGGCAATTTGAACCGCTTGTGTTGGCCGTAGAAGGTTTCTTTATTTTACTTATTGTTATCTATGCTTTATCGAGTGGCATTACAGACCTCATATCTGGAGGTCGTCATGTAGACTTTGGGCCAGCTATTTATTATGCTATATTCTTTACCATTGCAGATACTGCGTATTATTTATATGTACGTCGCATCAATAAGAGTTTACAGTCTAATTTGATTAAGTTTGATAATGTGAGCTGGTATGTAGATGCCTTGCTAGAGGCAGCTATTTTGATTAGCTTTGTGGTAGCTACCATGTTAGAAGGTACGGATTATGCAGAATGGGCCGCTTATATTGACCCTATTGTATTAATCGTATTAGCCGTACAGATGTTACCGTCCGCTATTCATATTATTGTGCCATCTATGAAGCAAATATTGGGGTGGGCACCATCTTCATTACATAATGAAGTTCAAGAAATTATGGATCGCTTTATGGAGAAATATAATTTCAAAGACTATGTAACGAGTGTGCAAGTATATGGTAATACGCGAATTATTGAGATTGATATTTTAGTTCGTAAGAATTTTCCTTATCAGACGATTGCTGAAATTGATGCGATTCGCAACGAAATTGACCAAGAAATCGGCGGTAATCCAACGGAGAAGTGGGTAAC
>NZ_CAKPTN010000096.1 GCF_934190855.1 uncultured Veillonella sp.
GTACAATACGGCATTATGTCCGATGTAAAAGATGCATTTGATAAATATGGTATCGACATTCCATACCCTCAACGCGTTGTATACATTCAAAATGTAGATAACTCTACAGGTGAAATTAAAGGTACTAAGAAGAAAGCGACTGGTACAAATGTTGCCATAGAAGATACTCCAGAAAGTTAAAATTTGAAAGGTGAAAAGAGGCATAGATGACATTTTTAACAACAAATATGTATAGAGCTTGTCAATACATTATATTGGCAATAGTTTTTTTGGGTATTATATTAGTAGGCTCTAATGTAGCGAAAGCTGCGTACATTGCGCCGCCATCTACGGTTGGTGAGGCCGTAGTCCTCATCGATGCAGATACAAAGGAAATTTTATTTGCTAAAAATCCAGATAAGTGGATGCATCCTGCAAGTACTACTAAAATGGTTACCTTGTTAACGGCACTAGAGCTTAAAGGTACTCAACTTGATGAATTAGCTACTATTAGTAGTTATGCAACGAGCATGGAAGAATCTAATCTCGGTGTTCGCGTAGGGGATCAAATTACATTGGAAGCTGTTATCGAAGGTATGATGGTTGCCAGTGGCAATGATGCGGCCGTTGTAGTAGCAGAAAATGTAAGTGGTTCTGTAGAAAAATTTGGTAAGGATATGACTCGCATTGCGGCTAAAGCAGGGGCAAAGAATAGTGTGTTCTTGAATCCCCATGGTTTAACACAAATGGGGCATCACTCTACGGCACGTGACTTGGCGATGATTGCTGCGTACGGTATGAAATATCAAATGTTCCGCGATAAGGTTGCCAATGATTACTATAAGGTGCCATATCAAAATCGTGCGCCAGTAACCATTCGTACAACTAATCACTTCATTCGTAACAAATATCCTGGTGCCAATGGTTTGAAAACAGGCTTTACGAATGCGGCAGGGGAATGCTTGATTGCATCTGCTACGCGTAATGGTCATACTATGATTGTTGTTATGCTTAACGATGATAACCGTTGGGAAGAAGCCGTACAATTTCTTGATTATGGTTTTAAACTTCGCGGTGTAATTTAGTTCAGAGGGATATATGAGTTCATTTTTTGCATTTTTAAAACGCATGCGCTTTATCAACCGATGGAGCCTTATGCGCAATACAGAAACAGAAAATATTCAAGAGCATAGCTTGGAAGTAGCTATGGTTGCTCATAACTTAGCAGCTTTAAAAAATGAATACTTCGGTGGTACTGTAGACATTAACAAGGTGGCAGTCATCGCCATGTATCATGAGGTGAGCGAAATCTTTACAGGCGATATGCCGACGCCTATTAAGTATTTTGATCCAAAATTGCGTGAGCTTTATGGTGAGGTTGAATCACTAGCTCAAGAGAAAATGTTGTCTACCTTACCGGAACGACTACAATCTATTTATAAACCTATCATTGTAGATGCTGAAGAAAGTGAAGAATGGCCTATCGTAAAGGCCGCAGATACAATCTCAGCGTATATGAAATGTGTGAACGAACTCAAGGCAGGAAATGATGAGTTTAAAGAAGCACATGACTCCATCTTAGCTAAACTAAAAGCACTCAATATGCCCGAAGTAGATATGTTCCTCGAAACCTATATGCCAGCCCTTGGCAAGAGTTTAGATGAACTAAATTACTACGAAATCAAATAATGAATAACAAGAGACGCCCAGAGGTCGTCTCTATTTATTCTGCAAAATATTCACTTGTGGAGCATTCGTAGTGCTTATTTACCGTAAAAACGAAAAATAGCCATAACATCTTAGTAGACGTCACAGCCATTTTACATCTCAAATAAAGTTTTCGAGATGAGCTGGACGTTCCTACGCATCTAGCTATCTCTGTTATTTATTATAAGTTTTTGCTAAACAGATGTCAAAGTCTGTAGAGGTATAATGAAGTATAACAAATTATAATGTCTCTTTATCTTCAATAATTTCCTGATTCCTTATTAATATTTTCTTCCCTCGCCACGAGAAGGCACGATGTCCATATTTTGCTTTGAATTCTTTGTTCGTCAGTGAATCTAATTCATCTATATCAATGTACGGTTCTACTGATTGGAATTCAGGAATTGGGGTTGTAGGAATATCTTTGTTGTGCGGGCATACCTCTTGGCATACATCACAGCCAAATACTAGGGGAGTCTTAGCGATGATGGCTTCTTCTTCGACTGTTAGCTCTCCTTTTTTCTGAGTTAAGTAGCTTTTACAGGTGTCATATTTAAATTCGTCATGACCTAAGCATTGACCTAAACAGGCAGTGATACAGCGATTACATCCCATGCAGGATTGAGTTAGTGGAGTATTAGGTTCAAGTTCTAAGGTTGTTAAAACTGTGCCAATAACGACATAGGAACCCCATTTAGGGCTGATGAAGCAATTATTTTTGCCGTAAAACCCTAGACCTGCTAAGTAAGCCATGTAACGATCGGCTAAAGGCGAGGTGTCACAGTGAATGGAAAACTGTGCCTCTGTATTCATTATTTGTAATTTTTCAATAAGCTTTTCTAAATATTCATTGATGACTAAATGATAATCTGTGGCCCATGTATAGCGGGATAAATTGGAATGCCCTTTGTGCTCCACATGGTAAGGAAATAGGCAAACAATCGCACTTTTAGGTGTAAATAGGGTTGTCCCTAATAGCCTTTCCTCGACATCGGCAGCCGTAAAGGGACATGGATTGCTTTCGTATAAAATAGATTTTGCATTCTCAGGTAGTGGCCAAGATGCAACGCCGAACTCATAAATATTCAGTTCTTTGCAAATTTCTTGTAAATTTATATATTTCATCGTAGATTTCATAGCGAATTATTGGTACAATAAAAGTATAAGAAACGTGAGGCATTCTATAGATTCTGATGAATTCCTTCCAGGTTTGTAGTTTGATGATATCTGTATTTTTATGGTTATCATCTAAGTTCTTTTAGTATTAGTATACCATTGAGAGGACAGATTATGTTAGCATTTATGAAAGTATTACAACCGAAGACGGTGGAAGAGGCTTACGAACTAGCTACAAAAAACAAAACTGCCCCAATGCTAGCTGGCGGCTGTTGGTTGCGTTTAGGTCGACGCACATGGCCATCAGTGATCGATATGGCAAGTCTTGATTTGCGTTATGTTCGTGAAGAGGAGAACGAATTTGTCATTGGCGCTATGGCGACACAAGGCGATGTGGAACGCTTTGAGCCATTACAACAATTCTGCGGTGGTGCCGTAGTTAAAGGTGTTAAAGAAATTCTTGGCGTTCAATTCCGTAATACAGCTACCATGGGCGGCTCTGTAGCTAGTAAATTCGGCTTCTCCGATATCATTCCTGCATTGTTGGCAGTGCATGCAGACATCGTTACCTTTAAAGGTGGACGAATGTCTATGCAAGACTATATGAACTATAAAGAACGTGATATCCTCATGGAAATTCGCATCCCTAAAGTAGAGGTACCTGTAGCTGTCGAAGCTCTTCGTATCTCTCGTGGCGACTTCCCAATGTTGACCGGTGCTCTTCGCCATGATGAAAAAGGCGTTGAATTGTATATCGGTACAAGACCTGGCGTACCTCAATTAGCAGCTAAAGCAAGTGCTTTGCTTTCAGAAAAAGGATTGGCTGCAGCAAAAGAAGCCGGTCAATTAGCATCTGAAGAATTAGTTTACCAATCTAATTCTCATGCGTCTAAAGAATAACGTATGGAAATGGTAAAAGCAATGGTTCAACGCTTGGCTAAGGAGGTGGCACAATAATGGAATTAGTACTTAATATTAATAATAAAAATGTAACTGTTAATGTGCCAACGGATGAAATGTTGTTGGATACATTGCGTAATCTTGGTTATTACAGTGTACGTTGTGGCTGTGACACAACAAACTGTGGTCTTTGTACTGTGTGGGTAGATGACGAAATTATCCTGTCTTGTGCATACCCTACATTCCGTGCACCAGGTCATAAGATTACTACATTAGAAGGCTTAGAAGAAGAAGCAGAATTATTAGCGGATTGCATCGCTAGCGAAGGTGGGGACCAATGTGGTTTTTGTACCACTGGTATGATGATGAGCGCTATCAATTTGAAACGCAAAAATCCAAAGGCTAGTGATGATGAAATCCGCGAGTACCTCATCGGTAACTTGTGCCGTTGTACTGGCTATGAATCACAACTTCGAGGGGTTCGTAAATTCTTAGAAGGAGGCCTATAATGATGAATAAGCACATTGGTAAAGCTTATGACAAAGTTGACTATAAAGGTATTTTGACGGGTAAACCGTCTTATACTGGTGATTTTGTTCCAAAAGATGCGCTTGTTATTAAGGTACTTCGTAGCCCTCATGCACAGGCACGCATTAAATCTATTGATACATCTAAAGCTAAATTGATTCCAGGTGTTGAAGCAATCTTCACACATGAAGATGTACCTAATACTCGCTTCACGTTGGCTGGTCAAACATATCCAGAGCCATCTGCCTATGATGCTCTCATCTTGGATCCTGTAGTTCGTTATGTAGGCGATGAAGTGGCTCTTGTTGTTGCAAAAGATGAAGCTACAGCACTTAAAGCGATGCCTCTCATCAAGGTTGAATACGAAGTGCAAAAACCTGTACTCGATATGCATACGGCTATCGACCATGAAACTGTAGTTCACCCTGAAGATGATATTCACAATAATATCCCTGTAGGTCAAGATTATAAACGCAATATTTGTGTATCTTATCATAAACGAGTTGGCGATCTTGAAGCTGAACTTGCAAAATGTGATTATGTAGTAGAAGGTACTTACTTTGACCAAGCGACACGCCAAACAGCGATGGAACCGTTCCAAAGCTTTGGTTATATAGATGCATTAGGTCGTGTAGTTATTGTATCCTCTACGCAAATCGTATTCCATGTTCGCCGTCACATTGCACGCGCCCTTGGCATTCCTGCTACTAAAGTTCGCGTGTTGAAACCTCGTATCGGTGGTGGCTTCGGTTCTAAACAAACGGCTTGTACAGAAATTATGACAGCCTTCGTAGCATGGACTTTGAAGAAACCTTGTTACCTCTTATACGATCGCACAGAATCACAAACTTGCTCCACTACACGTCATGCTCGTGAATGGAAAATCCGCGTAGGTGCTACAAAAGATGGTATTATCAAGGTAATTGATATGGATTCCATTACTGATGCAGGTGCACATGCAACTCACTGTTTCACTACAACTACAGCTGGTGAGCATAAGTCCATTCCTTTATACAATAAAGCGACAGCGATTCACTATGGTACGGAAGGCGTTTACATGAACCATACTCCAGGCGGTGCATTCCGTGGTTATGGTGCTACCGAAGCGTTGTGGCCTTTAGAGTGTGCGGTTAATAACTTGGCAGACAAAATGGGCGTAGACCCTGCTGAATTGCGTCAACAGAACTTGATTGCTCAAGGTGAACAAAGCTTGGTATACGCTCCAGATGAATATCTTGATTCTGGTCTTTTCCAAGACACAGTAAATCGTGTAAAAGAAATGGCTCGTTGGGATGAACGTCCTCATTCTTGGGATATCGATGAACGATATCGTGGTGGCCTCGGTATGGCATTGGCATTGCAAGGCTCTGGTGTTGCTAATATTGACGTAGCATCCGTAGAAATTCGCCTCGGTGATGATGGTAACTACACATTGTACACTGGCTCTTCCGATATGGGCATGGGTTCGAACACTGTATTGACTCAAATGGCTTGTGAAGTAATCGGTTGTCCTATAGAATACATGACTGTTGTCGAATCCGATACAGACATCGTACCATTTGATCCAGGCTCTTATGCATCTAGTACAACATACGTAACTGGTACGGCTGCTAAGATGGCTGCTGAAGAATTACGTACTAAAATTATTGCCAAATTTGCAGAATTCTTTGAAACTGATGTAGAAAATGTGGAATTTGACGGTGTTGTAGCGACAACAAAAGATGGTTCCAAAACTATGGATATCCATCAATTAGCTCCGAAACTATTAGTGGGCGTTAAGGCGGAACAATTGTCTGGCTTTGCTACATGGGGCAGTCATACATCTCCACCTCCATTCATGGCATCTATTGCAGAGGTAAAAGTAGATAAACAAACTGGTAAGGTTATTCCTCTTCATTTCTATTCTTGCATCGATTGCGGTACTGTTATCAACCCTAAATTGGCTCGCGTTCAAGTTGAAGGTGGCGTGGTACAAGCTATCGGTATGGCACTATATGAAGATGTAC
>NZ_CAKPTN010000097.1 GCF_934190855.1 uncultured Veillonella sp.
GCTGAATTCGATTTGATGTACGGCGAAGGTATCTCCAAAGCTGGTACGCTTATCGATATCGGTACAAATATGGAAATCATCAATAAATCTGGCGCATGGTATTCCTACAATGGGGAACGTATGGGTCAAGGTAAAGAAGCAGCTAAACAATACTTGCTTGATAATCCACAAGTAGCTGATGAAATCGATCGTATTATTCGCGATACATTGGCTGTAGGTACAGAAGAAATCGACGTAATCGGTGAAGAAGTAACTGAAGAAGTATAATCATGAGTGACGAAACGATGCAAGCTGCTATGGATCAAGCATATCGCTTCCTAGCGCAACGATTTCTTAGTTCCTATGAACTAACACAAAAAATGAGACGTAAACAATTCGAGGACCCAATCATTGAGCGGGTCCTTGAACGCCTTAGAGAGTATGATTATATCAATGATGAGCGCTTATCTGAGCAAGTATTATCGTACTTGATGAAAGAACAAAAATATGGTGCTTACATGATTAAACAAAAGATGAAACTTCGAGGGCTTGAGGTTCCCCAAGACATTTCTTACTATGATGAAGTAAAAGCGGCCTATCGAGTGGTGGAGAAAAAATTTGGCTCCATTCTCAATGAGAACCGCACTCCTCGTGTAAAAGTATTTAACTTTCTCAAATACAGAGGGTTCTCAACAAGCACGATTCAAGTTGTATGTAATGATTTTTATGAATAAAGTATGCTTTTTTAGAGCCCTTGCTAGGCTTGTAAAATCTTGACAGAAAGGGCGTTCAAGTCTAAAATTAATAATAGCTTTATTTATTAATATGATGATAAGGCTAATTGATAATTTAATGCATGAAGGGCATAAAAAGGAGCATGAAAGCTCGATTTTGAGAATTTAAGAGGAGGTGAGACAGATTTTAGAGTATAGTCTAATTGCAGTGGTAATGGTACTGATTGGACTAGGGGTAGGCTATTTTTTAAGAAAAAATATTGCTGAAGGAAAACTGAATCAAGCTGAGCAAGAGGCTGCACGCATCATCGCTAACGGTGAGCGCACAGCTGAGTCTAAAAAGAAAGAAGCTTTATTAGAAGCGAAAGAAGAAATTCATAAGCTCCGTTCCGATGTGGAACGAGAAAATAAAGATCGTCGTTCTGAACTTCAACGTATGGAACGCCGTATTCTTCAAAAAGAAGAATCTTTGGATAAAAAATTAGACAATATTGAGCACAAAGAGGAAGCTTTACATCGCAAAGAAGCTGAATTAGCCCAAAGCCGTGAGAAGGTTGAAGCTTTGTATGAAAAACAAATGGCAGAATTGGAACGCATTTCTGGCATGACTTTCGAAGAAGCGAAAAATATCTTGTTAACGAATGTAGAACAAGAAATCCGTCATGAAACGGCGATTATGGTTAAGGAAATGGAACAGCAAGCTAAGGATGACGCGGAGAAAAAAGCGAAAGAAATTATCTCCTCTGCACTCCAACGTTGCGCAGCTGACCATGTAGCGGAAACTACCGTATCCGTAGTGGCATTGCCTATTGATGAAATGAAAGGTCGTATTATCGGTCGTGAAGGCCGCAATATTCGTGCACTTGAAACATTAACAGGTATTGACTTGATTATCGATGATACCCCAGAAGCAGTTATTCTTTCCGGCTTCGATCCAATTCGTCGTGAAGTGGCTCGTATTGCTTTGGAAAAATTGATTGTAGACGGTCGTATCCATCCAGCTCGTATTGAAGAGATGGTTGGTAAAGCTCGTAAAGAGGTTGACCAAACTATTAAAGAGGCTGGTGAACAAGCGACATTTGAAGCTGATGTTCACGGCTTACATCCTGAAATCGTTAAGATCTTAGGTCGTTTGAAATATCGTACTAGTTACGGTCAAAACGTATTGAAACATTCCATCGAAGTATCTCATTTAGCAGGTTTAATGGCAGCTGAACTTGGCTGTGATGTAACATTAGCTAAACGAGGTGGCTTAATTCATGATATTGGTAAAGCATTGGACCGTGAACTTGAGGGTTCTCATGTTCAAATCGGTGTTGATGTAGCTCGTAAATATCGTGAAAGCGCAGCAGTAATCAACTGTATTGGTGCTCATCATGGTGATGAAGAGTTCCAAAGTATTGAGGCTGTATTAGTAGCTGCTGCTGATGCTATCTCCGCAGCTCGTCCAGGAGCGCGTCGAGAAACATTAGAAAACTACTTGAAACGTTTATCTAAATTGGAAGAAATCGCTGAATCCTTCGAAGGCGTTGAAAAATGCTTTGCTATTCAAGCCGGTCGTGAGATTCGCGTTGTAGTAAAACCGGATAAGATTGATGAAGCTGAGTCTACATTACTCGTTCGGAATATCGTAAAACGCATCGAGTCTGAACTCGAATATCCAGGCCAAATCAAGGTCGTAATTATTCGTGAAACTCGCGTTGTGGATTACGCAAAATAATATGCAATAAGCGATAAGTATAGGCTGCAATGATATCATTGCAGCCTATTGTTATCAAAATATTGGTAATGATATCGTTTGATACGGCGTATAGGAATCCTTATGTATTGTATCTTGATAGATAAGGATTCCTATGATTCGTATTTGATATTTATACTATTTTAATAATTTAACTAATTAAAATCTTTTACAAATAGAGGATTTTTTATTTGTATATCGAATTAATATATATATGGGGAAGGAGGCGTTGGCTATGAGCCGATATTTTGAAAATGAATTGATTGAACAAATCAAAGATGCTAATGATATCGTATCAGTTATATCCGAGCATGTAGCTTTAAAGAAACGCGGCAAGAACTATTGGGGTTGTTGTCCTTTCCATAATGAAAAAACGCCATCCTTTAGCGTTGCCCCTGAAAAGGGTTTTTATTATTGTTTTGGTTGCCATGCATCGGGGAATGTTATTAAATTCCTCATGGAGTTAGAACATTTAACCTTTGTAGAGGTACTAGAGCGGCTAGCTAACCGAGCTAATATTCCATTGCCAGAGGCGAAGCTTTCACCTGAGCAGCAAGCTCGAGATGAAAGGCGCAAAAAACTATATGAAGCTTGTGATTTAGCGGCCACATTTTTCCATAACTGTCTCACTCAAACCTCTATGGGCAAGGTGGGGCTCGATTATTTGAAGAAGCGGGGACTTACGAAGGAAACCATAGAAGAGTTCAAGCTTGGATTTGCTCCTGATGGTTGGGACAAGTTATATCGCGCCTTCCATGAGCGCGGTATCGATGATTCAATATTATTAGAGTTGAATCTGGTACGTAAAAACCAAAAGGGCCAATTCTATGATTTCTTTAGAAATCGTATTATGTTCCCTATAATGGATGGTAAAGGGCGAGTAGTTGCCTTCGGTGGTCGTGTCATGGATGACAGCACACCAAAATATTTAAACTCCCCAGAGTCATCTATCTTCGAAAAGGGTAAAATACTATTTGCTTTTGATAAGGCGTACAAATCGATTCGTCAGGAAAGACAAGCCATTCTCGTAGAAGGGTATATGGATGTTATATCAGCTCATAACCATGGCGTTACGAATGTGGTGGCCTCTTTAGGGACTGCTTATACAAGAGATCACGGTCATATCTTGATGAGACAGGCAGATGAAATTGTATTAGCCTATGATATGGATGGTGCTGGACGCCAAGCGGCTGCTAGGGCCATTGAATTATTACAAAACACGGACTTTAAGGTGCGTGTTCTTGCTATGCCAGATGGTAAAGATCCAGATGATTATGTACGTAATCATGGTGGGCAGGCATTTAAAGACTTAGTCGCAAAGGCTGTGAAGCCTCTCGATTATCTTTTAAGTGAGTCTTTAATTAAGCACGATACAAACGATACTGAAGGGAAACAAGCCGTTATGGCTGATGTGTTCCCATATATTGCGAATATAGATAGTCAAACACAGCGAGATGACGCATTAAAAACATTGGCACTGCCTTTGTGGCTTGATAATAGCAGCATATTTAGATATTTCCGAGATTATGTGAAAAAGGGACAAATTGAATTAGTAGATGCTGCATCAGCACCTTTGCCAACACAGGATTTACCTAAAGGCGATGCGGAAAAATTATTGTCTTTAGCTTTCACTGATGGGGAAATATTAACTCATATGATGAGCTATTTGCCGATAGAAGACTTTGAAAAAAACGAATATCGATGTATAATAGAAAAGATATTCTCCTTGTACAAGACAGAAGGTCGCCTTGATGAAACAGCAATTCAGTCTGTTTTAACACCAGCAGAGTATGATATTTACTCTAGATTGGTCGTCATGAGTGACGATGAATATAAGGTACAAGTGCCTGGATTAATCCGCAAGATAAGGCTCCATTCACTGCGCGAACAGTATAAAGCGCATTCAATTATGGCGGATCAACTAAAACGGGCAGGAGATTCGACGTTTATTAGCGAATTACATAAATGTCAGGAAATACAGAATTTAATTAGAGAATGGTCTAAGTAAACGATAATGTAAAAAGGAGAGCGCTGTGGCTAAGAAAGTACAAAAAAGTCAAATAGAGGAGATTGTGGAACAACTTCTTGAAAAAGGCCGTAAGACCGGTGTGTTGACACAATCCGAGATTTCAGATGCTCTTCATGAGCAGGCGGAAATTACTGCAGAACAATTAGATGACATTTATACTACTTTAGGTAAATTAAATATTGAGGTTGTAGCTGACATCGATGCAGAAGATGTAGATGAAAATCCAATCGTGCCAGAAGAAGATGCTGAAGAGGTTGTTAGTGAGAAGAATATCTCCATCGACTTAAGTGTAGATTCTGGTGTTAATATCGATGATCCAGTGCGTATGTACCTCAAAGAGATTGGTCGTGTTCCTTTGCTTTCTGCGGACGAAGAAATCGTTTTAGCAAAGCAAATTGAAGCTGGCGCAGCAGAAGATGCTACATATAAAGATATCCAACTTGCCAAAAAGGCTAAGAAAAAATTGGTAGATGCTAACTTGCGCTTAGTTGTAAGTATCGCGAAACGCTATGTAGGTCGTGGTATGTTATTCTTGGATTTGATTCAAGAAGGTAACCTTGGTCTTATTAAAGCAGTTGATAAATTCGACTATACAAAAGGTTATAAATTCTCCACATATGCTACATGGTGGATTCGTCAAGCGATTACGCGTGCTATTGCGGACCAAGCTCGTACGATTCGTATTCCTGTACATATGGTAGAAACAATTAATAAATTGATTCGTATTTCCCGTCAATTGTTACAAGATAAAGGTCGCGAACCATTGCCTGAGGAAATTGCAGAAGGCATGGGGATTACTGTAGAACGTGTGCGCGAAATTCAAAAAATCGCCCAAGAGCCAGTATCCTTAGAAACTCCAATTGGTGAAGAGGAAGATTCCCATTTAGGGGACTTCATCGAAGACCAAGACGCAATTGCTCCAGACGATGCAGCTAGTTACATCCTATTGCAAGAGCAAATTGAAGATGTATTTACATGCTTAACTGATCGTGAGCAACAAGTATTGATCTTGCGCTTTGGTTTGAAGGATGGTAAACCTCGTACATTAGAAGAAGTGGGTCAACACTTCAATGTTACTCGTGAACGTATCCGCCAAATTGAAGGTAAGGCGCTTACCAAATTGCGTAACCGCGGCAAACGTGATAAAATCAAAGACTTCTTATAAGATAAAGAATCTCGTAAGGGTTGTAATGCAGTGCTCTCTAGCACTGTGTTACAGCCCTTTTGTGTTATAATAAAGGTTAGTAATATACAATCATTGATATAATCTGATACTAATATATTGAAATGTAATAAAAGATTTAGGAGATATAATGTTTACAGTTACGAAACGTTTAGAGGTGAGTGCATCTCATCAATTGAAACTAGATTATCCAAGTAAGTGTCAGAATCTACATGGTCACAATTGGATTATTACCGTCCATGCTCGTTCTGAAGAGTTAGATCATAATGGCATGGTTATCGACTTTACCATTATTAAAGAAAAAATTCATGGTCGCTTAGATCATCGTCATATTAATGATGTATTAGGCGACATTAATCCTACGGCTGAAAATATGGCGAAATGGATTGCCGATGAGTTGGGTCCTAAATGTTT
>NZ_CAKPTN010000098.1 GCF_934190855.1 uncultured Veillonella sp.
GTACCATCGATAGCAGGAATAGTATCGAATGTGATATCTAAAGCACCATTACGACCAAAGGAACGAGCCTTTTTCAAAGAAGTAATCGTACCAGAACCTACAGTACCAGCAGGAACTAACAATACATTACCATCCATTACATTTTCAGCCACAGTAAAGGATACAGTATCGCCTTCATGACTTGTTTTAGAGGAAACAGCATCATTCAAAGTTACTTTAAATACTTGGTTACCCGCCAATGTGCCTACTTGGTTAGTAAGAGTCACATTGCTACCATATACCTTAGTTTTTAAAGAAACAATGCGTTTTTGTAAAGAGCCACTGCCAATGCGACCATTTACGCTACGTTCCATTTTTTCTACACGATCAACAAGAGAGCCTGCGTTAATACTATTTTGATACGTATATTCTAATGCGTCCATTTCTTCACGCAAAGAAATATTCGTGCCGCTACCTTCTACGGAGTTATAGAGCGTATCAACACGTTTGCTCAATGTCGCAGAGTTACCATTGAAACCAGTACCATACACGGTTTCATCAAGTTGATTAATGCGGTCCACTACAGCACCATCTTGTACAGAACCATATACAGTAGTTTCCAAAACATTTGTTTTTTCTGTTACTGTACCAGGAGCAGCAAATGCAGTGCCTGAAATTAGGGATGCCATTAAAAGTGTAAGTACTTGCTTCTTCATAAATTCCTCCACAACGTATCTAATGTATAACTGTTATACAACAGAATAAGCACGGGCCTAAGACCGTGCTTATTCCCTGAGTCTACTATTTTATATGCTCAGTGGCCATTAAATTTTCAAATCGATAATCGCAGATACACCTACGCCTTGAACACGAGATGCACCAACTGGGTTTGTGCTATCAACAGGAACTAAACCTTTAACACGAACCATGCCATTAAAGCTACCTTCTACTTGAGCAACAGCTTTAACTTCTTCAATGCTAGATGCAGGACCAGTAACTTGAGCAGCACCGATATAACCTTTTGTACCAATACTAATAATAGGTACTACTTTAGTTGTATATTCTGTGCTTAAGTTATTTTGTTTCAATAATTTATTTAAGAAAGTGTCAATTTGAGGACCGAATTTGTTAATAACAATACCGATACCACCAATTTTAGCAGCACCGCCAAGAATACTGCTTAAGCCGCCAGCTTGAGTAGTCAAGATGCCACCAAATGCAGTTGTAGTTAAACAAATCCCTAGAACAGCCGTAATAATTTTCTTTTTCATAATAAGCCTCCTATAGATACTTATATTTTAACAAATTCTATACATAGATTCTAGTGAAAGTATAAGAACTTACACATAAAGATACCAGCATTGTATAAAAACACGATGAATTAGTAGTGAATTTTATACAACTTAATTTAATGCTATCATCACAACAGAATACTGTCAATATCTAATAGAACCTATACTAAAAAAGCATCAAAAATCACCTAAAAAGAAAGAAATTATATGAACTAATTAAAATACTATTTCAAGTTATAGACCTAACAAATACGCGGCACTTGATCCTCACCTAATAAATCGACTAAACGAACACCACCAATAGCCGTTTGTAATCCTACTTTGCCGATATTTTTATCTAAGGTTTTACCAATGAGAACTGCTTCTTTACCTTCTTCAAAACTATGTAAAATTTGAAGGACTTGGTCGGTCACCTCTGGTTCAACTACTAAAACGACTTTGCCTTCATTGGCTAAATATAACGGGTCATAACCTAGAATATCACACACAGACTGCACTTCATCATGAATAGGGATAGATGTTTCTTCCACCTTAATTCCCACTTGGCTTTGGTCTGCAATTTCTTTTAACACAGTGCCCAACCCACCACGTGTAGGATCTCGCAATAAAGCGACTTGAGGTCCTACCTTATCAAGAACAGCATGAACCATCTTATTTAAAGGAGCACAATCTGTTTGTAAGGAATCAGATAAATCTAAACCAAATCGCTGACCCATAACGGCAATAGAATGGTCTCCAATAGCACCAGATAAGATAATATCCATGCCCGCTTTTACGCGATGTGGGCCAATATCTATCCCTTCAGGAATCATACCAATACCTGCAGTATTGATGTAGATTTTATCAACTTCCCCTTTTTTTACAACCTTGGTGTCACCAGTAACAATTTGTACATTTGCAGCCTTAGCCATATCTGCCATTGTCCGAAGAATTTCATCCAATTCATCAAAAGCAAGACCTTCCTCTAAAATAAGGCCGCAGCTTAAATATTGAGGCACTGCACCATTCATGGCAAGGTCATTCACAGTTCCACATACGGCGAGTTTCCCAATATTACCACCTGGGAAAAATGCCGGTTGTACTACATAAGAGTCCGTAGAGAACGCCATCCGTCCAGCATTCACAGAAAACTGTGCTCCATCGTGTAAAGGTGCCAGTAAATCATTTGTAAAATATTTTAAAATAAAACGCTCTGTCAATTCATGACTGAATCGACCGCCATTACCATGGACTAAGCGAACTCGTTCCATATTAATCCTCCCACGTCGATCCACCACTGGAATATCCATATTTGTACCAAGCAGCACAACTACCTTCTACAGATACCATACAAGCACCTACAGGGTGGTCTGCAGTGCAACTTTTACCAAATAATGGACATTCACTTGGTTTGATAAGGCCTTGTAAAACACGTCCACATTGACAACCTTTAGGATCAAGGGATGGTTTCTCTAACTCAATGGGCAGCACACGCTCTGCATCATAAGCGGCATATTCATCTTTTAAAGCTAAGCCAGAGTTTGGAATAATGCCGATACCACGCCATGCATCATCACATACGTCATATACGTCCTTTATCATAGCTTGAGCTACAGGATTGCCCTTCTGCATAACGACGGAATGGTATGTATTACCCACAACAATATTGCCAGTTTTTCGTTGCTCTAAAATATTAGCTATAGCGGACAGAATTTCTAAGCCATCAAAACCGGCGATACAAGATGGAACACCATATTCTTTGGGCAAAAAACGATATGGTTCTTCACCAATAATCACACTTACATGGCCAGGCAAGATAAAGCCGTCAATATGACCTTCTTGTCTGTCTAGTAAAGCTCTCAAAGCAGGTGGTACTAATTTATGAGATACAAGGAAGAAAACATTCTTAAGCCCTGCTGCGTGAACTGCTTTTACAGTAGCACAAATGACAGCAATAGTCGTTTCAAAACCAATAGCTAAGAATACAATTTTCTTTTCTGGATATTTTTTACTTAACTCTATTACCTCTAAAGGTGTATAGATAACATGGATATGGGCCCCCTTAGTTTGAGCTTCACTGAGGCTACTATAACTACCTGGAACCTTTAACATATCCCCAAAGGTAGCGATAATAACATCCTCGCGTTCTGCATAGGCTAATGCCTTATCCATATAAGTTTGATCTGTTACACATACAGGACAACCTGGTCCACTAACAAGTTCAATGCCACTAGGCAATAACTGACGAAGACCTTCTCGGAAAATCGATACGGTATGTGTACCACACACCTCCATAAGCCGCACAGTTTCACCGGGCTCATGAAGTGTATTAATACGTTTTAACAACGCATCAGCTGTGTTCTGCTTTTCCTGCAAAGTAAGCTTCTTCAAGTTCTTCTAACTCCTTAAAGGCTTCTAATGTTTTTTGAGCCTCTTCTTCATCAACAATTTGTACTGCAAAACCTGCATGAACTAATAGCCAGTCCCCTACCTTCGCTTCCGGTACGAGGAGCAAACTACAGTCTCGTGTAGCACCTGTCAATTCAACGGTGCCAATAGCATCATTCACAGCAATTAATTGCGCTGGTACAGCTAAGCACATACTATCTCCTTAATTTCTAATAACACTCGTTTATATAGTATAAAAATCTACTGTAAACAAAAGCTTTTAAAATAATATACTACAAAAGCTTCTGCGTAATATATAAATATATCTAATAACATTGTATCACAATTACAATCATTATTTAGTGATAGCCGCTACAATTAGCTAGTACCGACTATTGAGTTTGACTACCAATCCATAGTTGACCTAATGCCAGTCCCCCATCATTAGATGGCACCACTTCATTCATATATAAATTGCCTACATGCCATGCGCGATAGATCAATTCTACTAATGTACGGTTTTGGAATACGCCGCCTGATATAGCAGCATCACTTATTTTATATCGTTCCATTAAATCGGCTGCAGTTTCACAAATTGCGATAGCAATCGTTTTATGGAAAGACGCAGCTAGATGAGCACGAGATTTACCTTGTACAACGCCATCCATAATGGCTTGTACGGTAGGGGTAAAGTCAAGAACTTTTCCGTCATAATTATAGTCAAGCAAGGAACCTTTTTCTTCGCCACATAAGGCCTCTAAAGCAATAGTAATCTGTGCATCATATGTATGTATCATACCAAGCCCCAAAAGAGAGCCAACAGCATCAAATAAACGACCACAACTCGTTGCTTGGATCATAGGCATTGTAGATTGTAATGCTTTATCTAGAATTTCCCAACCCTTTGGAAGCTCTTCCATCCATTTTTGGTAAGCAGAAGGAATATCGTTTCCATAATAATTACGTATGTACCATAAGGCTTGACGCCATGGCTCTGAGACAGCCTTTTCTCCACCAGGTAATGGAGCTTCATGGATATGAGCTAGTCGTTGATATTGACTGCCTTTGCAGAGAAGAAACTCCCCTCCCCATATCGTTCCATCTGGACCATAGCCGGTACCATCCATAGCAATACCTAGTACAGGGCCCATCAAATTATGTTCAGCCATAACAGAGGCTATATGTGCATGATGATGCTGAATAGTGACGACTGGAATTTGTGAGCTTTCACCGATACGTTCCCCTAAATGAGAGGAGAAAAATTGGGGATGACTATCTACAATAACTCTCTCAGGCCCTATAGAGAATAAGTTTTCATAACGATCAATAGTCCACTCTAGCGTTTCGTGGGTAGATGCATTTTCTAGGTCTCCAATATGAGGGCCTAGTAAAATTTCATTCCCTTTATTTAGGGCAAAAGCATTTTTTAAATCACTGCCCATAGCCAGAATCGGTGTAGCCTCTATGCTTTCACAATGAATCGGCTCAGGCACATAGCCACGACTACGACGAATAAAGCGTGGTTTATTATTGATAACCATCACCACAGAATCAT
This sequence comes from uncultured Veillonella sp., assembly GCF_934190855.1. GTDB lineage: Bacteria > Bacillota > Negativicutes > Veillonellales > Veillonellaceae > Veillonella. Next base: position 5,194 of record NZ_CAKPTN010000098.1, read on the forward strand.
CAAGAGGTGCATAGATTTCACGATTATGGACTAGGAAATAATCTGCTACCTCACCGAGCTCATTAAATGCTTGGTCATCGTTATATAATACGGGATCACCACTTTTGTTACCACTAGTCATAACCCAGGCTGCATCAGAGGGTAATAAGACCTCGTGCATCGGTGTATAGGGCAGCATTACACCTAACATATGATTATCAGGTGCTACGTGAGCACTTAAACGGACAGAGCTATTATGATTTCTTTCTAGTAGCACAATAGGACGTTCCATTCCCGTCAATACATCTAGTTCTACATCGCTAATTTGAACTAACTCTATGGCTGTATCTAATGAACCAACCATAATAGCTAATGGCTTATGAGGTCTGTTCTTACGCTTACGCAAACGTTGTACAACCGCGTCATTTCGCGCATCGCATACAAGATGATAGCCACCTACCCCTTTTATAGCGATAATACTACCTTCATTAATCAATTCACGCGTTGTATTCCATACATTCACCGTATCTACAGCCGTGCGATTTGGCTTGTATAAGGTATAACGAGGCCCACAATGAGAGCATGCATTTGGTTCAGCTCTATACCGACGCCCCTCTAAATCTTCATACTCAGCTAGACAAGCTTCACACATGGGAAACTCGTTCATCGTCGTCCGTTCCCGATCATAGGGCAAAGATTTAATAATCGTATACCGTGGTCCACAGTTTGTACAATTGATAAAAGAATATTCCTGTCTTCTCTTATCTTGTTGTAACTCTTTGAGGCAATCTTCACAAGGAGCTGTATCGGCACTGATAAAAGTACTAACCTCTTCCCCTAACGGAGATGGTGCAACAGAAAATGTAGTTTCCTCATTTTTTATACTAAGAGGCGGTA
>NZ_CAKPTN010000099.1 GCF_934190855.1 uncultured Veillonella sp.
GTTATAATGAAGCTAGTCTTTATTTATAAGAGGTATATATGAGTAAACGAAATTTAAAGCCTTCTGGTGAGGGCTGGGTACAGTTAATAGCGGGCATAGGTTTTATTATCCTATTAATTGTCATTAATATTGTAGATCCTACGTTTTATCCGACTATGTGGCATTTAGCTACTAGTGGTTCTATGGAGGAAGTCGCGGAGTATATTCAAAGCTTTGGTCCTATGGCCATGGTAGTGAGTATGGTCCTCGATATTTTCGTCAATGCTGTAGGCTTCTTGCCATCTATTTTCATCTCTACTGCTAATGGCTTAGTTTTCGGCATGTGGCCTGGCATTATTATTTCTTGGCTTGCCGAGACGATTGGCGTAGTTATTAGCTTTTACATTATGCGTTACTTTTTGCGGGATACAGCAGATAAGTTGATTGCCAAGAGTACGGTGTTGATGAAAGTAGATGATTTCTCTGGTAAAAATGGTTTTGTGGTTATGTTATTTGCACGGTCTTTACCATATTTTCCGTCTGGCGTCATCACTGCATTAGGTGCCATTAGTAAAATTAAACCGCGAGATTATATCTTAGCAAATTTAATTGGTAAATTCCCATCTACAGCTCTTGAAGTTGCCATCGGTACAGATATTGTAAATTTCCAAGAGAATATGGGGCGATTAGGAATTATCGTAGTTGTTGCTGGCGTAGTGTACTTTATACTATGGAAAGTATACAAGAACTATATGGATAAGAAAAATGCTGAACAAGAGCACGATCCTAATGCGTAATATTATAGTCTTAATTTTTAATCCTAGTAAGATTTTCTCGCAGTAATATTTTCGACTTAGTATATATGAAAGAGGCGATAGTATGAGCTTTTCTCTTCCTGAACGTGTAACCTTAAAAGGTCCTAATTTTATTCGTGAAGTATTTGAACGTGGTGTAGGTGTAGAAGGTTTTATTAGCTTTGGTATCGGCAATCCTGCGCCTGAAGCAATTCCTGTGAAAGTAATTGAAAAGGCTTTTGATGAAGTAGTTCATTCCAACCCTATGAGCCTTTTACAATATGGCCCTATGCAGGGGGATGCACGACTAGCTGAGCTTACATTGGAGCGTTTAGTAAAAACCCATAAGATGAACCCAGAAGGTCAAGGTCTTATTATCTCCAATGGTGCAGGTCAATTATTAGGGCTTGTGCCGATTACCGTGTTAGAACCAGGCGATGAAGTGTACATGGATGAGTTTACTTTCACTAGTGCTATTAATTCTGTACGAAACATGGGTGGTAAAGCATTAGGTATTAAAACCGATGAGCACGGTATGATTCCAAGTGAATTAGAGAAGGCCGCTCAATCTGGTAAAGGGAAATATATTTATCTCATTCCTAACTTCCAAAACCCAACAGGTATTACGATGCCGTTGGAACGTCGTAAGGAGATTTACACTATTGCATCTAAATATGATTTGTTTATCTATGAAGATGATCCATATGGTGAAATTCGTTTTGCCGGTGAATATATTCCAACCTTTAAATCTTTTGATACAGAAAACCGCGTTCTTTATGCAGGTTCTTATTCTAAAACATTGTCTGCAGGCTTGCGCGTAGGTTTCTTATTTGGTCCCGCAAAAGTTATTGAAGCGATTCAAGCATTAAAAAATAATACAGCAGGCCAAATGCCATTAGTAACTCAAAAGGTAGTAGCCAAAGTGCTAGATACAATTGACTATGATGCGCATTTAGATAATGTGCGCAAAGTCTATAAAACTAAATGCGATGCTTTACTTAATGCCTTTGATAAGTATGCAAGTTCTAAGGTTCATTTAACTCAACCTACAGGTGGTATGTTTGCATGGATGACTATGCCAAAGGATGTAAATTGTGATGATTTCTTTGAAGCTTGTATGGATCGCAATGTAGGGATTATTAAATGCGGTGCCTTTGCAGCAGATGGCGCAGGGGAAGGCCATGCGTTCCGTTTGAGCTATACTGTACCAACGGTAGAAGAAATTACAAAGGGTATGGAAATTCTAGGTGCTTTAACTAAAGAATTCTGTGGTGAGTAATATATTGATAATTTTTGATATGACGTGATACAATGTAACAGTAGATACATTGTATTTACCATATAGAAAAAGAGTTTTACATATAGATGTGAGGTAGTTCCTCCAAGAAAGTAGGTGTTTACTATGGGTTGCGGTAGCAGCAGTGATTGTGGCGGATGCCCATCTCAATCTTCTGGTTGCGGTGGCGGCGCTCCTCAACAACCTCAAGATCTTACAGCTCCATTACACGAGCTTAGTTCTGTTAAACATGTAATCGGCGTAGTATCTGGTAAAGGTGGCGTAGGTAAATCCTCCGTTACGAGCTTGATGGCCATTACAATGGCGCGTAAAGGTTACAAAGTAGGTATCCTCGATGCGGATATTACAGGTCCTTCTATTCCTAAGATGTTCGGCATCAAGGAAAAAGCATATGCTGACGAAATCGGTATGTATCCTGTAAAATCTAAAGGTGGTATTGACGTTATGTCTGTAAACCTTCTTTTGGAAAATGATACCGATCCTGTTTTATGGCGTGGTCCTATTTTGGGCAATGTAGTAAAACAATTCTACACAGATGTTATTTGGAAAGACATCGATTATTTATTCGTTGATATGCCGCCAGGAACAGGTGACGTAGCGATTACTGTATACCAATCCTTGAAATTGGATGGTATTATCATCGTTACATCTCCTCAAGACTTGGTATCCATGATTGTTGAAAAAGCAGTAAAAATGGCTGATTTAATGCAAGTGCCTATTATTGGTGTAGTGGAAAACTACTCTTACTTCCATTGCCCAGATAACGGTAAGGATTACCAAATCTTTGGTGAAAGCCACATTGAAGAAATCCTTCAAAAATACGGTCTATTATTGTTGAACCGTTTACCAATTGATCCAACTATTGCAAATCTTTGCGACCAAGGTGATATTGAGTCTATCGAAAAAACAAACTTAGAGAACGTATCTCTACCTGAATAGGATTTATATGATGATGAAAGCTGTGCATACCTCGTGATGCACAGCTTTTTCTCACATCTTTTTATCTTCCAATATATTATATTAAGGATAGGAAGATATATTTATAACTTCACATACTACTGATATATACTGAAGACACCGTAGCTGAAAGGGGCTATTTTGTGTGTTGACTTGGCCACCTTACGATGCCTTGGTATTTCAGCAGTTATATATTTGAGTTTTTTCCTATGTAGGAGGTATGTGTATGAAAAAACTATTAAACTGGATCATTCCAGCAGCCTTTGGTTTAGGCTTGTGGTTTGTTCCAACTCCAGAGGGGTTAACTCCTCAATCATGGCATTTATTCGCCATCTTTGTAGCTACTATCGTAGGCTTTATTACTCAGCCAATTCCGATTGGTGGCGTATCCATCGTAGTTATTACTGTGGCTGCTTTAACAGGTACATTGAAGATTAGTGAAGGCATTTCTGGTTTTGCTAATTCTGCAATCTGGTTAATTGTAGGCGCGTTCTTATTCTCTCGTGGCTTTATTAAAACTGGTTTGGGGAAACGTATTGCTTATAATTTAATTTCTGCTTTTGGTAGTAGTTCTTTGCGCTTAGCTTATGCATTGGCTTTATCTGATTTAATCTTGGCTCCAGCAACACCATCTAACACAGCTCGTGTAGGCGGTGTTATTATGCCTATTACGACAAGCTTGGCAAAAGCCTTCGGTTCTGAACCTCAAGATGGTCCTCGTAAAATTGGTTCTTTCTTGATGCAATCTATTTACCAAGTAAATACAATTACATCTGCTATGTTCCAAACATCCATGGCTGGTAATACTTTGGTTGCGGCTTTAGCGCTTCAATCCTTTGGTATCGGCATTACTTGGGGTGACTGGGCTATGGCAGCTATCGTTCCTGGTATTATTGCATTGATCATTATGCCGTACTTTATCTATAAAGCATATCCACCGGAAATCAAAGATGCTCGTGAAGCACAACAAATGATTCGTGAAGAGTTAAAAGGCCTTGGTAAAATGTCCTTCCAAGAATGGGTTATGCTTGGTGTATTTGTTTTAGCTTTAGTATTGTGGGCTACGTCTCAATTTACAAAAATTGATGCTACAACTGTTGCGTTCTTGGGCATTTCTATTTTACTTGCAACAGGCGTTCTTATTTGGGACGATGTTAAAAGCGAAAAAGGTGCTTGGGATACATTAGTTTGGATGGGTACGTTGATGGGCTTTGCTGGATTCCTTTCCAAATTGGGCTTCATCAAATGGGCTACACTTCAAGTTGGTGGTTATATCCCTGAAGGATCTTGGGTAATTGCTTTCGTTATCGCCGTTCTTGTTAATACATATGCACACTATGTATTTGCATCTTTAACAGCGCATATTTCTGCAATGTTTGTAGCATTCTCTGCTATTGCTATTTCTGCAGGTGCACCACCTATGTTGACATTGTTGATGATTGCATTCACATCTAACTTGTGTATGTCTTTGACTCACTATGCAGCAGGTCCATCCCCAGTAATCTTTAACACTGGTTATGTCCCTCAAAATACATGGTGGAAACTTGGTTTCTTTGCATCCGTAATCAACTTAATCATCTTTATGGGCCTTGGTTCCGTATGGATGAAATTGATTGGTATGTGGTAAGAAGTAATTCTGATAATTTTATATGGTCGTAGTACATATAACTGTAAATTTTTTGATTTAGAGGTGTATGTATTTACAATGTATGTTGAAAGCCGCTCCGAAAGGGGCGGCTTTTTTGTGATAAAATAATAGTAATTAATATCTTATTAATGTATATCTTCTAAAATATAAAGATAAGAATTATAAGAAACATAACAAGTCAAAAACTATTCATGATATGGAACAAATTGTATTTGTGCATAGGAGGGAACTATGAAGTTTGATAATGAACAGTTATTAAAATATATCGGTGCCTGTACTTCACCGTACCATACGGTAGATACAAGCTTACAAATGTTATTAGACTCTGGATTCACTGAACTCAGTTTAGAAGATGAGTGGCAGTTAGATTCTGGTTCTTATGTGGTAAATGTATTTGGCACCACTTTATTTGCCTTTCATATAGGTAAGAAACCAGAGCATACATTGCGTATCGCTTCGGCTCATACTGATTTCCCTGCTATTCGAGTTAAACCTAATCCTATTACATCTGTAAAAGGCTACACTAAGTTAAATGTAGAAATGTATGGTGGTCTCATCGAAAATACATGGCTAGACCGTCCACTGGGTGCGGCAGGTACAGTAGTCTTAAAAGGTGATAATGCTTTTGATGTAGACTCTGTATTAGTTGATACAAAACGGCCCATTGCCATTGTTCCTAATTTGGCGATTCACATGAATCGTTCTGTTAATGATGGGGTTAAGCTGAATCGTCAAAAGGAAATGCTACCTATTATGATGATGGACCGTAAAAAAGATGATAATGGTGCAAGAGGTTTTGTTGATAACAGAAATCCAAGCTTATTCCCTGACACCGATGCTAAATATGATGAGTGGAGTACTTTTTTAGCTGATGAAGTAGATTGTGATCCGTCAGAAATTTTGTCCTACGAAATGACTTTATATCCTACGGAGCAAGGCTGCGTACTTGGCACAGAAGGTGATTTCATTAGTGCTCCGCGGTTAGACAATTTAACATCTTGTTTTAGCGTATTATCTGGCATTATTCAAGCACGTAAACATAGTGCTAATGGTGTACGTTGTGCGATTCTCTTTGATAATGAAGAGGTAGGTAGTCGCACAAAACAAGGTGGGGCAGGTATGCTTTTACCTAACCTCATTAAACGTGTGTATGATGCATTAGGATATTCTAATCAAGAGATGGACAGCTTTATCTCTAAAGGCTTTATGATTTCTTCCGATGTAGCACATGGGTTACATCCTAACTATCCAGAGAAAAACGATATTACAAATATTCCTGTTCTCAATAAAGGCCTTGCTCTTAAAATTGCATGTAGCCAATCTTATGCGGGGGATGCG
>NZ_CAKPTN010000100.1 GCF_934190855.1 uncultured Veillonella sp.
TACCATCACTTGGGAAGACATCAAATAATGTCCTCTATCTCTCTCTGGTGGTTCCGTACGAATGATCATGCAATCTAGCTTAACAGATATGGAACAACTCAATGCAGTGGCCATAACTACAACCAAAAGCTCTGCTATTGAATGGGCTTCTTCGGGACGCACCGTATCATTAGTACCAATGGATGCAAAAGAGTTAATTAACCATCGTAAGATGGCCCGCATCAAATTGCCAGAATTCTCAGGGGACTTTAAAAAAGCCTTTATCACGCTTAAAGGACACGCTTTATCTCCTGTAGCACAGCAATTTATCGATTTCTACAAAGCCTATGTATAGTTCAAATGATACATTTACCATTATGACATCAACAGTTCATACGATTGGTACCTATTTGGTTTTAGATGCCAATACAATACATAAGAAAAGACCTAGTACATTTCGTACTAGGTCTTTTTGTATCATAGCCTTATAGGGTATGGATTATGGTTGCTTAAGCCTTACCAAGGTTATGATGTGTTAAGCTTTATGAACAGCACCTACGATATCAGTGATGCTATTTAAATTATATTGTTCTACATATGCGCTCATTTCACGGGCAATACGTGAAATTGCTGTTGGATCTACCATTGTAGCTACCCCAACTTGAACGGCTTGAGCACCAGCCATCATGAATTCAATAGCATCAGTACCAGTCATAATTCCACCAAGGCCCATAATAGGAATATTAACCCCTTTATACACTTGATGTACCATGCGAAGTGCTACTGGTTTTACAGCTGGACCAGATAAACCGCCATAAATATTCCCCAATACAGGTTTACGACGATGGATATCTATGGCCATACCGAGGATGGTATTAATGAGACTGACCCCATCACCACCACCGGCTTCTACAGCCTTTGCAATTTCCACAATGTCTGTTACATTTGGTGAAAGTTTTACAATAACAGGTTTATTAGTAACTTTGCGAACTGCTTTAGTTACTTGTTCTACTACCTTTGGATCTACACCAAAAGCCATACCTTCACACTCTACATTTGGACAAGATACGTTAACCTCTAAACCTGCAATACCATCTACAGATAAAGTCTCAGCCATCCACGCAAATTCTTCAATGGTGCCTGCGGACATATTAGCAAGTAATGGTACATCATATTTCTTTAAATCTGGCAAAATATCTGTAACAAAATATTCCGCCCCAGGATTTTCAAGACCGATACAATTCAAAACACCAGATGGTGTTTCTGCAATGCGAGTACCGCGGTTACCATGACGACCTTTTGGAGTCAAACCTTTTACAGAGATGGCACCTACTTCATTGCTCAAATCAAGGTAGCCTGCATATTCAGGGCCATTACAAAAGGTGCCAGACGCAGCGATAATAGGATTTTTCATCTTAATACCGCAATAATCGATAGCTAACTTTGGATTTGGCGTAACGGTGTTATTTAAATCGCGTTCACTCATTAAAAGAACACCTCCTCAGCTGGGAATACAGGACCATCTTTACAAACTTTATAGCGTTTACCTTCTGCGCCATCACAACCACAACCTAAGCAACCTCCTGTACCACAGCCCATGCGCTCTTCAAGAGATACTTGGCATGGTACATTAAGATCCTTAGCTACTTGAGCTACGCCTTTCATCATCGGTGTTGGACCACAAGTCATAACAGATGTGAAAGCATTAGCATTAATCAGCTCAGGCATGATGGCCGTAGGGAAACCTTTTGTACCTACGCTACCATCATCAGTAGTGATATGCACTGTAACAGGCGTATCTTTAAATAAGTCTGCCCAGAAGGTTTCACTTTCATTTCTAAAACCGAGAATAACTTGTGCTTCTTCCCCTTCTTTCAAATGGGATGCGATACATAGCATTGGTGCAATACCTACACCACCACCAACGAGAAGCATATTCTTAGATGTTACAAATGGTTCACCCAAAGGACCTAAACAATCTAGAGTATCGCCAGGAACAAGGCGAGTCATAATCTCAGTCCCTTTACCTACGACACGATACAAAAGGGTAATCGTCCCCTTTTCTGTATCAAAGCCGGCATAGCTGATAGGACGGCGCAATAATGGTGCCGTAGAGTCCGCTACGCGAACATTACAAAACTGTCCTACCTTTGCTTCTGCTGCTTGTTTTGGTGCGTGGATATCCATTATCCACACATCAGAGCCTATTTGCTCATTGCGAACGACTTCGCCCTGTTCTACATAGCCACTCATGGTTATTACTCCAATTCAAAATCCTGTAACGCTTCTACAGTGTAATTTGCATTATTTTTACGATTTGCTACAACGCGCAATACTTCGCGTGCTGTATCGAGACTTGTTAAGCAAGATGTCCCCATTTCTACGGCAAGGCGACGCAATTGGAAGCCTTCGCCTTTCATCGTAAGACTTCGCCCTCCTTCATAACGACTTCGCCATTAACGACTGTAAGTTTTGCTTTACCTTTAACAGTCATGCCATCGAACGGGCTTACCTTACCTTTTGTATAGAATTTATTGCGGTCTACAGTCCATTCCTCAGTTGTAGAGAATACTGTAATATCCGCTGGTTTACCAACTTCAAGAACACCTGCATCGAGGCGCATCAATTCAGCTGGACGAGTACTCATATAGTACACAACTTGGTCAATACTTAATTTATCTGGACCATAGGCATTAGTAATAACTGCTGCCAAAGATGTTTCAAGACCGCTGAAGCCATTTGGTGCACAGCAGAACTCGTGGTCTTTTTCTTCAAACGCATGAGGTGCATGGTCTGTGATAATTGCATCGATTGTACCATCTTTCAAACCTTCTAACAAAGCTTGACGATGATCTTCGGAGCGAATTGGAGGAGCCATTTTGAAAGCTGGGTTATATTCGCGTAAATATTCATCAGTGAAGGATAAATGTTGGCTTGTAACTTCGCAAGTTACATTAAGGCCTTTAGCCTTCGCACGACGTACCATATCTACTGTATTTTTACTACTTACGTGAGCAATATGGATATGACCACCAGTCATTTCAGACAATAAGATATCACGCGCTACAGCCAAATCTTCGGCTACGGCTGGACGACCAGAAACACCGAGCTCATAAGATACAATGCCTTCGTGCATATGACCATTTTTAGTCAATGTAATATCTTCCGCATGGTCGATAACCATTTTATTGAACATGGAGGAATATTCTAAAGCGCGACGCATGAAAGCGGCATTTTCTACATAGTGACCATCATCGGAGAAAGCTACTACACCAGCTTCAGCCATATCGCCTAATTCAGCAAGCTCTTTACCTTCTAGGCCTTTAGATACAGCGCCGATGAATTCTACTTTAACTACACCTGTAAGCTCTGCTTGTCGTTGTAAACCTCTTACTAACATCGCATTATCTACTACAGGATTTGTATTAGCCATAGTTACAACGCGTGTGAAGCCACCTGCTGCAGCTGCCTGTGTACCAGAGTGGAAGTCTTCTTTCGCTTCTTGGCCTGGTTCACGCAAATGCGTATGAATATCGATTAGACCAGGTGCTACGATAAGACCTGTCGCATCATATACTTCAACGCCGTCTGCACTTAAATTTTGACCGATGGCTGCAATTTTACCATCTTTTACGAGAACGTCTGCTACTTCGTTTTGTTTTTTCGCCGGATTTACTACCGTACCATTTTTAATAAGCAAGCTCACTACCGTCACCTCCGATAATAGTTAAGTACAATACAGCCATACGTACAGCTACGCCATTGCGTACTTGTTCTTGGATTACTGATTGATCAGAATACGCTACATCTGGCGCAATTTCAAGGCCGCGGTTCATTGGACCTGGATGCATTACCATTACGTCGTCTTTAGCTAATTTCAATACTTCGTTATTGATACCAAAGATTCGTGCATATTCTCTATTTGTAGGATATAGTGCAGAGTGAATACGTTCTAATTGAATGCGAAGTACGTTTACTACATCTGCATTAGCAACTGCTTCACGAATATCGTGATGTACAGTAACACCTAGTTTTTCAAGTTCTGGATATACCATTGTACGAGGACCAGCTAGATGTACATCAGCACCCATTTTAGTAAGGCCGTAGATGTTAGATCTTGCTACACGGCTATGCATGATATCGCCGATGATAACTACTTTTAAGCCTTCAAGGGATTCTTTTTTCTCTAAAATAGAGTACATATCTAGCAAAGCTTGTGTTGGATGCTCATGAGCGCCATCACCTGCGTTGATGATAATAGGATCAACTGCTTTAGTAGCATATAAAGGTGCACCTTCTGCACTGTGGCGCATTACGATAGCATCTGTGCCCATGTAGGACATTGTAAGCAATGTATCGCGGAAGCTTTCACCTTTACCCATGGAAGAGCCACTTGGAGAAAGATTGATAACGTCAGCCCCTAAATATTTACCGGCTAACTCAAAGGAACTACGGGTACGAGTACTTGGCTCCATGAAGAGGTTAATAATAGATTTCCCCTTCAAAAGTGGAACCTTCTTGTCATCAGAAAGTACGATGTTCTTCATTTTCTTTGCCACATTTAAAATCAATTTGATTTCTTCAGGTGACACATTTTGCAAACCTAATAAATGTTTGCCTTTTAGGCTAACTTGTCCCATGATTTCCTCCTAACTCACGTAACAAAAAAGACCTTTTGCCCAGGGCAAAAGGTCAAATAGTTTGCACAAAGAAGCCCTTATGGGCGCTTCAACTATATTCCTTTTTCAGCCTCTCTGGACTAAATTAAAAGGTATTGTATTATGCAATGGTCTCTCGTACCATATACGCATTTTCTTTTTTTATTGTACTTAATCTACCTGTGAAAGTCAATGTAAAACGCAAAATTCATAAGGATTTTAAAAAGAGGACAAGCACATAAAATTGCTTGTCCTCTCTATATTTAAACAGCTTTTAACCCCTCACAATAGACTAATCTAACTTAAAAAATTTATCGATTTAAGTTAAACATATTATCCTAAAGGATAAATTCTCGGAGGATTCTCTTCTTCATTTTGCTGTTCATTTTGTGGTGCATATGGAGCTAGAACTGGTTGCTCCGTCGGCATCGGGTTCACTTGCACATATTGCTGATTTTGTGGCATTTGAGGTTGTCGTTGATCACGACGACGTGTATTTTGAGATGCAGTCGGTCTTGGTTTAGTCAATTCATCAATAGATACAGCATTCGGAATCGTTACGGAAGGAGTATCTTCGTGGACGTCATCAAGTTCACTGAAGGAAGGTCCTGTCTTAGCCGCTTGAGCTGCTTTACGTTCCGCTTCAATTTGTTGACGAGCAAGCTCTGCTCGACGACGAGCATTTTCTTGTTGCTCTTTAACACGTTGAATTGCTTCAGCACGTTCTTTTGCTTTACGTTCGATTTCAGCTTGCGCCAACGCTTGTTGACGAGCTGCTTCTGCCTTGCGTTCCGCTTCAAGATGCGCTTGGTATCGTTCCTCAGCAATACGGCGAGCCTCTGCGGCTTGACGTTCTGCTTCAGCTCGTTCTGCTGCAAGACGTTCTTGCTCTGCCTTACGAGCTTCTGCAGCTAAGCGAGCTTCCTCTGCCTTGCGTGCTGCTTCAATTCGCGCTTCTTCGGCTCTACGAGCTTCCTCGGCACGGCGGGCTTCTTCTGCTTTTCTAGCCGCTTCAATTCGCTGTGCTTCTAAGGCCGCTTTAGCCTCTGCCGCTCTACGAGCATCTTCTTGACGTTTAGCTTCAAGAGCTGCTTGTTCCGCTGCACGTTGTGCTTCTAAAGCAGCTTTTGCTTCTGCCGCTTTACGAGCTTCTTCAGCACGTCTAGCTTCTAGTGCATCTTGTTCTGCTTTACGTTGTGCTTCTAAACGAGCTTTTGCTTCCGCTGCTAATCGTTCTTCTTCGGCGCGCTTAGCTTCTAGCGCCGCTTTTTCTGCTGCTCGTTGCGCTTCAAAACGAGCCTTAGCCTCAGCGGCCTTACGTGCTTCCTCAGCTTTACGA
>NZ_CAKPTN010000101.1 GCF_934190855.1 uncultured Veillonella sp.
ATCTTGGAAGGTGCTTATGGCCCTACTTCTAATTATGCAGATAAATACTTCTATGAAAAAGGTATCGACATCATCCCTGACGTTCTTGCTAACGGCGGCGGCGTAGTTGTATCCTACTATGAATGGGTACAAAACAAAGCTAGCTTCTACTGGACTGAAGAAGAAGTTAACGAAAGATTAACTAAAAACATGCAAAATAGCTTCGAAGCTGTTTGGGAAATGCAACATAAATACAATGTACCACCTCGTCAAGCAGCGTACATGGTTGCTCTTGAACGCCTCGTAGTTGAAACTAGATGGCGCGGTTATAACTGCTAATCCTTTCTACCTCCATAACATTTAGCCATAAAAAAGGCGTAAGCTCATTTGAGCTTACGCCTTTTTGTTTGCCTATAAATCTTTTTATTTATCTATTTTACTTGAAAGCGCCTACCAAAGCAGCCACACTAGGACGGCTGATCAATGCTTTCACTAAAACAGAGCCAAGAACGGCTGGGATTGTTTGACCTACGATAAGGTTCAATACTAATGGCCAGTATGGAAGGCCAAGCAACGGGCTAAGCCATAACGGCACGCATAATGCAGGTACAAAGATAATTGGCAACATCGCCCACCAAGCGCTAAGGCCAAGCTTACGCATACCTACGATAATACCTGTTGTTAAAATACCGACGCCAAAGCCGCCCATCATATCGAGGATACCAAGACCACCGAATAGGAAGTTAGAAATGAGGTTGCCAATCCCCATGGGAATTACCAAAAACGGAAAGGCATAAGCAAGTGCATATAATGATGTTGCTATACGAATTTGGTACGCTCCGAAAGAAACGCTTTGCGTTACATACAATACAACGATGTACAATGCCACAACCATGGCAGAAATAGTCAATTTACGTGTAGTAATCATAACACTCACCTCCTCAAATAAAAAAAGCATGGCAAAACTACCATGCTAAAATGCTTATGAATTTCCGTAGTTTTGTTTAGAGACAGGATGGTTTCAAACTGTCTTATTTAGTTGTCGCCTTTAGGCAATACTAATATTAGCATATATCTAATATTTTCGCAATCAATTTGGTTGTAGGCGGACTTATATGTAAATCTACTATTAGTGTTAAGTTGGTAAGGACGGGGTGGCGGAAGATACCTTTCCTCATCGCTCCACTGGCTATACGGTCATCGGCCCAGGGCCTCGACCTGCCAAAGTCGCTCTTTGAAAAGGTATCTCCTGCCACTGCGAATTTAGTTAATCAACAAATAAACTAATATTAGCGACGTAGAAGTCCTCCTCAAGGCAAAAATAGTATCTTATCTATTAGTTTATATGCAAAGTAGCCGCCTAAATGGCGGCTACTAATAAAATCCAGTTTTAGTGGATGTAGAGAAGTTCTATTATAGTGCTGGGTCTTCGACGCCGTTGGCTTGGAAGGCGGCTTGTCTGTCGATGCAGGTACCGCAGTGTCCGCATGGTTTGTCGCCGCCTTCGTAACATGACCATGTTAGGTGGTATGGTACGCCGAGTCGTAGGCCTTCTTTTACGACGTCTGCTTTGTTATGGTTGATAAATGGTGCTTCTAAGGAGCATTCTTTGCCGGATCCTTCGAAGATAGCATCGCCCATAGATTTATAGAAGTGTTCTGTACAGTCTGGATATGCGTTACCAGCCGCATCATCGCTATGGGCACCGTAGTAAATATAGCCGCAGTCTAGAGATAAGGCTAAGGAAGCCGCCGCAGATAGGAAAAGACCATTTCTAAATGGCACATAGGTACTAACCGTACATTCCCCTTCTGTTTCTTGTTGTTCCTTGTATGAACCTTGAGGTATTGCCTCTGTGGATTGGGTCAATAAAGAGCAATTGCTGAAGGCAAACAATTTAGTGACATCCATCGTTTTACCTTCAATTCCATAATAAGCGAGAATAGATGCAGCAGCCTCTAGTTCTTTACTATGTTTTTGACCATATTGAATGGATAACGGCACTACATTGTCTTTGCCAAATCTTTCAATAGCTAGCGCTAAACATGTAGTACTATCTACCCCACCGCTGAATAAGACAACAGCCTTTTGTTTTTGAGCCATAAGGTCTCCTTTCACCTATTACAACAGCCCCATCCTAAGATGAGGCTGTAGATTATACTTTCAATATATTATAAATCAATTACCAATTCTACTGGGCAGTGATCAGAGCCAAAGATTTGTTGGTGAATTTTAGCTTCTTGAATTTTGTCGTCAAGACGTTTAGAGGTGATGAAGTAGTCAATTCTCCATCCTGTATTCCGCTCACGAGCTTTGCCCATGTAGGACCACCAACTATATTGCTCAATTGCATCTGGATAGAGGTGACGGAATGTATCTGTGAAACCAGCACCTAACAGTTCTGTCATTTTTGCACGCTCTTCATCGGAGAAGCCTGCATTTTTACGGTTTGTCTTAGGATTTTTAAGGTCGATTTCTTGATGCGCTACATTGAGATCACCACAGAGAATGACTGGTTTTTTCTTATCTAATTCAAGCAAATAGTTACGGAATGCGTCTTCCCAAGCCATACGGTACTCAAGACGAGCCAATTCACGCTGGCTATTCGGCGTATAGCAGCATACTAAATAGAAACTGTCATATTCAGCAGTAATAACACGGCCCTCTTGATCGTGTTCTTCAATGCCGATACCATTAGTTACGGACAACGGTTTAATACGTGTAAATACAGCGGTACCACTGTAGCCTTTTTTCACAGCGCTATTCCAATATTGCTCATAGCCTGGCAATTCCAAAGAAATTTGTTCTGGTTGCAATTTCGTTTCTTGCAAACAGAAAATATCTGCATCTAATTCATTAAAGGATTCCATAAAACCCTTTGTGACAGCGGCGCGTAGGCCGTTTACATTCCAAGAAATTAATTTCAATTCTTACTCCTTTGCGATACTTCGCATCAATCTAATGTTATTCACCGTATTTAACTTGGTGAAAGTCTCTTTCACATAAAATATAAGCAAAGTTTTTGCTTAATATAAGCTAATCTAAAAATTATATTTTAGCGACATTACTGCTGTTTATGTTTTTTTGCATGTCTAGCTTCAGCGCGAGCCTTGCGCACATTTTCGTTGGCCTTAAGGTCGCTTTCACGTTTCTCACGGAAATAATTAGCTACCGTAGACAAAATAAGAACTACCAACACAGTAACATTAAACATACCTGGGCCAAAATTATAAATGTGATAACACATATAGGCAAAGGCAACAACCGTTAACAATTGCTTTAAAAGATTCATTTGACCTCCTATGTTAGTTTAATGTTTCTACACCTGTATTAAGTGGGAATCCATCATAAGTTACCCAGTCACTAGAGCTACCAACATATAATGCAGATTCCAAGCCCACTTCGCTCATAGTTAACAATGCATTACAAGCTGTAACACCAGAACCACAATAGGTTACAACAGGTCGATTTTGATAAATTTCATTATAATACTCAGCCTCTAAGTCTTTTACAGACTTCGGACCATCGACAGTATAGCCACTTTCATAGAAATGATTAACAGCACCAGGAATATGTCCTGTCATACCATCCATCGTATCTACTTGTGATCCATCGTAACGGAAAGGCGCACGAGCATCAATGATAACATGGTCACCACTTTCACTAGCCTTGAGTACCTCATCACGACTCATCACCATATGCGTTTGCAATTCATAGTTAAAAACAGACGGTTCTGTAGGTAACGGAGTTGGTTCTTTAGTTAGACCATGACCTTCCTTAATCCAACGCTCAACACCGCCAGACAATACGCGTACATCCGTTAAACCCATGTAGCGCAACGTCCACCATAAACGTCCCGCCAAGAAGAGCCAAGAGTCATACACAACAACCTTGGAATCACGAGTTATACCATAAGACTCAAAGGTATGAGCCAAACGCTCCATATCTGGCAATGGATGACGACCGCCATGCTCGCCCAAAGGACCTGTTAAATCCTTATTTAAATCCACCGCATAAGAACCTTTAATATGGCCTTTTTTATAATCTTGATAGCCTCGAGCATCTAAAATAATGACCTCATCGAGACAAGCTAACAATTCATTAGGAGTGATAAAATTTGACATAGGTACTCCTTTCATATAATTATATCGAAAAATACAAATCTGATAATATTATTATATACGAGTACAAGAGGATATACAATTTATTTTGGTATAGTGAAAGTTACAATTACTAAAAGATATACATATAAAAAGAACTATATGGCATATATCAGCCATATAGCTCTTTTTCCCATATACTCTTTTTTATTTTATCTAGGTTACATTTCACAACAACGTCTGTATTGTACTTGTCGTTTGTTATTTTAACTTAATAATCTAATCGGAATTTATTACCACAACGCAAGCAAATATAAGTACGTTCCCAATCTCTTCGCAATTGTGGATAAACCGTTCTATTCCAAACAGTACGACGATGTATAGCATATATTAAAATAGCATACGCCCCAATATAAAGAAGTAGAGACCAATTACTCTTACTTAAACCTGAGACCAAAAGCACAAGTCCAAGACCAAAATAAATTCCCAAGGTCCCCATTATAAAAAGACTTGTTGTAGATTTTTTCTTTGGAGGGGTCGCCATCATAGAAAGTACTGTTTGTTGAGTGCCTACGGTATTCCCAACACCAACACCTACTCGGCCACTCATACCAACACCTACACCAGTAGTAACCCCACTTACATTAGAAAATCCACTTGCGTAAGCAATATTATAGCTTTGAATATTTTCCGATTGACAATATGGACATTCAAACACATTCTCACTCATAAGGCTCTCCTATTTAATCTCAAATTATTGTAATCGGACTTATCCTACTAATCCTTAATGAGATATTAATGAGAGTCACAATAATTTTTAATTCTATTATAGTTATAAGGCAATATATAAAATAATCTCAATGCCTATTCCCAATTAACACTAATCGTAGTACAATATTCTGATTGGTTTTTATATTAGGAGGCGATTAGCATGGTCAAATTTAATACTAGCAAAAAAGAAATAACATTAGAAGAAATTCAAAATATTACTACGCCACTATTCAAAAAATATGGTTTTAAATCAGCTTATTTATTTGGTTATTATTCCTCTAACACAACAATTATCGATATTGATATAGAATTTATGGTGGAAGACTCTGATAAAACTGAAGAGTTAGATATGTTAGACTGGTATGATATGATTGATGATTTTGAACATAAGCTTCAACTACCTTGTCAAATCACAGATATGGATATTCTAAAATCTGATAATCATAACTACCTAAAGAAAAAATATTACGATAAATCTATTTTAATTTATAAGGAAAATTGAAGTAGCTCAACAAAGGGCCTGTAACAAAAGCTATATCTGGCCCAACTAACTTTTGCAATTTAACAAAATTAGGATGGTATCGTCTAAACTGATCACCATCAATAGTCATTAAATTATTATTTAATCTTTTATTGGCTAACTTTACAAAAACAGATTTACCAGCACCAGGAGTACCACCAGTAATAATTCCTTCTGGATTTGTTACTGGTGTTAAATTCTTGTTAGTAGATAATATATGCTTCCATATTTTTTCTGTTATCCTAACAGAATCAGCTTCTGTAAATTTTTTTAATCTCTCTATTTCCGCTAATTTATCATCCATTTTAAATACCTTCTAATATAGCTTGTTTTTGCTTAATAAATTCGCCTTCTTTTTCATAATCTATTTCTTCTGGGCTCAATCCATACAACTTACCTTGTAAACGAAGTAGTGAAATAACATCTTTGTTATCAACATCAACATCACGAGCTGTTACAGCAACTACATGACTAATAAACTCAATTAATACATCTTTTTCCATCCAAGTAGCCATAATAATACCTCTTTTCACTAACAAAACAAATATTATCCACAAAAGTTATATTAGTTACTAATACTTTCT
>NZ_CAKPTN010000102.1 GCF_934190855.1 uncultured Veillonella sp.
GGACTGAATGGTGTATACCAACGCGTTGTAGATCGTGCATCTCTACGTAGTGAGCGATATATTGCTAATGAGGCAGAGGTAGGTATCATCATTACCACCTTAAAAGGTGAGATTTTGGCAATGGATAAGCATGCTAAAGAGATAGGAGAGCTTGAACAATGGCACATACCTTGTATATCGTAGGCATTGGTCCAGGTAATCCTGATTATGTGGTGCCTAGAGGCCTTAATTTAATTAAACATGCCACAGTATTGGTAGGTAGTGAACGGTCCTTAGAGGACTTTCAGGAGCCCGGCCAAATTACATATCCTGTAACAGGCAAGCTTAGCTTACTAGCTGAGCAAATTGAGCGTGAGCTCAACGACCATGATGTAGTAGTTATGGTTAGCGGCGATACAGGCTACTATAGCTTGTTGCCATATTTAAAGAAAAAATTCCCTGCTAATCCTATTGAGGTTGTGCCAGGCATTAGTTCTATGACCTTTGCCTTCGCTCGACTCAATGAGGTGTGGCATGATGCGGATTTAATGAGCTTTCACGGTCGTCAACCGGCGCCTGAAAAACTCGTGTATGAAGCAGGTAAAAAGATGGGGTTCTTAACGGATCCTGAATATAATCCAGCGCATATTGCGCGTATTTTAATAGATGCAGGTTGGCCAAAAGAAACGAGAGCGGCAGCCCTTGAGCGCTTGAGCTATGATGATGAAAAAATTGTAGACTCCACGCTAGAGGTGTTAACTGAGCTTGAAGGCTTTGGTCATTCTGTAATGGTGGTATTAGGATGAGACATTTTTTCGGAATTCCTGATGAGGAATTTATCCGCGGCGACGTGCCGATGACGAAATGCGAGATTCGCAAAGCCGTTATGAACGAAGCACGCATCAAGGAGGATAGCATCGTCCTTGACGTAGGTGCTGGTACAGGCTCTATTTCTATTGAAGCAGCCTTGGCAGCTCCTAAAGGGCATGTATATGCGATTGAGCGCTTTGATAAAGGCATCGACCTTATCAATGAAAATATGAAGAAATTCAATGTAAATAATATGACAGTTATCAAGTCCAAAGCTCCTGAAGGCATGGAAGAATTGCCTGAGCTTGATGCGGTTATTATTGGCGGCAGCGCTGGCGGTATGACAGGCATTATGGACGAGGCGCAACGTCTTTTAAAAATTGGCGGACGTCTAGTTGTAACAGCTGTAACAATGGAAACTGGCTACACAATCCTTAAAGAGTTGAAAGGTCGTCCTTTCACCTATGAAGGTTACCAAATGTCTATTAGCCGTTACCGCAAGGCTGGTCCCTATCATTTGTTAGACCCATTGAGTCCAATTTTCATTGTATCTGCAACGCGTATCGCAGAAGGAGAGTAATATGGTTGACGTACATATCGTAGGTGCAGGCCCTGGAGATCCTGAGTTAATCACTCGCAAAGGGTATCGTTTAGTGCAAGAGGCAGACGTTGTTATTTACGCTGGCTCCTTGGTAAACCCTGCTATTTTAGAGGCTTGTAAACCAGGCTGTGAAATCCATAACAGTGCTACTATGAACCTTGATGAGGTATTGGCTGTTATGAAAGCCTCTGTTGAGGCTGGTAAAAGCGTAGTTCGCCTTCACACAGGTGACCCTGCTATTTACGGTGCTATTCAAGAACAAATGGATGCACTAGCTGGCATGGGGATTTCCTATGAAGTCGTACCAGGTGTAAGCTCTTTCCTTGCTACAGCAGCGGCTTTAAAACAAGAATATACATTGCCAAATGTATCTCAAACAGTAATTATTACGCGTATGGAAGGCCGTACACCAATGCCTCCAAAGGAAAAATTGCGCATGTTAGCATCCCATGAAGCGACAATGTGTATTTTCCTTAGCGTTCAAATGTTAGATAAGGTTGTAGCTGAACTCATCGAGGGCGGTTATGATAAAACGACTCCAGTGGCTATCGTGGTAAAAGCGTCTTGGCCAGACCAACGCATTATCCGCGGCACATTGGAAACTATTGCGGACATCGTAGCGAAAGAGGGCGTATTGCGCCAAGCTATGATCGTAGTAAGCCATGTATTAGATAGTGAATACGAATTATCTAAACTTTACGACAAAGGCTTTGCTCACATGTACCGCAGTGCTAAGGACTAGTATGATGAAAGAACTAGAAACTGTTGCATCTACGACTGGAGCTAAGAAGAATAGAACGGCTATTCTCTCTGTATCTGAACGAGGTGCAAAGCTAGGTCAACGTATCAAGTCTTTGGTGGCACCCCATGCGGATTGCTTTGAAAAGGAAAACCGTCCCTCTGGTGGTGAGGCTATTTATTTCGATTCCCTCAAAAACCATATTGGACAGATTTTCAAGGATTACGACCAAGTACTGTGTATTATGGCACTCGGTATCGTAGTGCGCATGATTGCCCCGTATATTGAGCATAAATCCAAGGATCCTGCTGTAGTCGTAATGGACGAAGTGGGACATCACGTGATTAGCTTACTGTCTGGTCACCTTGGGGGCGCCAACGAATGGACGCAGTCCATTTCGCTGGCCATCGATGCGGACCCCGTCATTACAACCGCAACGGATGTAAACGGATTGCCAGCGCCTGACGTGTTGGCGCGCCACGAGCATCTGTTGGTAGATGATTTTCAAACCTTAATCAATGTGAACTCTGCCATCGTTGGGGGAGAACAGGTTGATTATTATATCGATGAAAGCTTATCGAATGCAGAGCATTTAGAACAAGCAGCGAAAGCTCATATTGGTGAACATGGTATGGTTCACGTTGTTTCTTTGGAGCAACTAGATTTTATTCCATGTAAGAATGAAAGCGCTGAAGAGGGTTCTTCTCGCGTAGTCATTACGGACAAAGTAATGACCGAGTATAGTCATCAATTGATTTTGCGCCCTCGTACGTATACGATGGGCATAGGCTGTCGTCGTGATACGCCAAAGGAATTGATTCTTGATGCCATTCAACAATCTTTGGCAGCCCATAAGCTTTCACCAAAGAGCCTTGTAACGGCTGCATCGGTCATCGTTAAACAAGATGAAGTAGGTCTCTTAGAGGCTATGCAAATTATGGGGTGGCCTATCGTGTTCTATACACAGGATGAGATGGCACCACTCATTGAACAAGAAGAATTAAAAGAATCTAATTTTGTAAAAGGAACTATAGGAGTAGGAAACGTATGCGAGACAACGGCATTACTAGCGGCCAAGAGCCGAACATTAATACAGCACAAAACAATTTATCCCAAAACAACGGTAGCCATTGCACAGGTAACATCAAAGTAATCGGCATTGGCCCTGGCGATGAAGAGTTTATGACGCCTCAAGCGCGCGAAGCTATCTTAGCAGCTGACCGCGTGGTAGGTTATTTGACATACCTCGACTTGATCAAAGACCTTATCGAAGGTAAAGAGACTGTAGGTACTGCCATGATGCAAGAAGTAGATCGTTGCCAACAAGCAGTTGATTTAGCCGTAGAAGGCCATCAAGTAGTTGTAGTATCCTCTGGTGATTCTGGCGTATACGGCATGGCAGGTCTTGTGTTGGAACTTGCTAATAAAGTACCAGCAGAAAAACGTCCTTCCGTAGATATCGTACCTGGCCTTAGCGCTGTAAACGTAGCAGCATCTGTATTGGGTGCACCTTTGATGCATGACTTTGCAGTTATTTCCTTGAGCGACTTAATGACTCCATGGGATCTTATTAAAAAACGTGCTGACCTTTGTGCACAAGGTGACATGGTTATCTCCTTGTACAACCCACGCAGTAAAAAACGTGTTACACACTTAGATGAAGTGCGCGAAATCGTTCTTAAATACCGCGATCCTAAAACACCTGTTGGTATCGTGCAAAAAGCAGGTCGTCCAGGTCAACAAATGGTAATTTCTGACCTTGAAAACTTCACAAAAGAAGAAGTAGATATGCAAACACTTGTTATCATCGGTAACAGCCAAACCTATGTTGAAAATGGTCGCATGATTACACCTCGAGGCTACAAATTATGATTTGGGTCATTGCCGGTACCTTGGATGGTCGTACCTTAGCGGTAGAAATCCAAAAACGAACTGGCGAAGATGTGCTTGTTACGGTGGTTAGCCAATATGGTGCAGAGCTTGCTGCCCATAAAGGCATTACCGTACATACGGGCCGTCTTGACCAAGAGGCTATGCAAGACTTAATTAAGAAACACAATGTGCGCCTTTTAATCGATGCAAGCCATCCGTATGCTGCTATCGTTACGGCTACGGCTCAAGATGCAGCAAAAGCTGAAGGTATTCCTTTTGTTCGTTTCGAACGTAAAGAGGTGCCATTACCAGACTATGATAAATTACATATCGTAGTAGATGAAGTAGAAGCAGCCAATCTAGCAGGCAAATTAGCGAAGGAAAATAATAACCATGTATATTTGACTACAGGTAGTAAAACAATGCACATCTTTGCTAAATCTGAAGCCTTGCAAGATTGCGAAGTATGGACCCGCATTTTACCTACCGCAGAGGTGTTACAAATGATGGAAGACCTCAATGTAAGTCCAAAACGCATTGTTGCTGTACAAGGTCCTTTCTCTTACGATATGAACCGCATCATGTTCCACGATACAAAGGCGAGCGTTGTAGTTATGAAAAACTCTGGCCTTGTGGGTGGTGCTGATACAAAATTACAAGCCGCAATGGATCTTGGTATCCACGTTATTGTTATCGATCGTCCACGTGTTAAGATTGAAAGCCACGTGGTATCATCTAATGATGAATTTTTCAAATTATGGGAGGACACTAATGGATTACGTTAAAAATCCTAAAGCCATTGAAGATAAAAGTATGGAAATCATTTACGATTATGTAAAAGATTTGGGTTTAACAGATGATGAAGTACGCGTAGTATCTCGTACAGTACATGCTTCTGGTGATGTTGAATACGCTCAACTCGTAAAAATGAGCCCTGATGCTGTTCAAAAAGGTATCGAAGCATTAGATAATGGTGCAGATATTTATACAGATGTGGAAATGGTTCGCACAGGTATCTCTAAACCAGCTCTTAAAATTCGCGGTAACGAAGTACACTGCTTAATCAAAGACGAAAATGTAGCTAAAATGGCTAAAGAATTAGGCGTGACTCGTTCTATTGCAGCTATGCGTACATTTGGTAAACAATTAGAAGGCCAAATCGTAGCTATCGGTAATGCTCCAACAGCATTATACGAAGTATTGCGTTTAGCCCTCGAAGAAGGCGTTAAACCTGCTCTTATCATTGGTATCCCTGTAGGCTTTGTAGGTGCTGCAGAATCCAAAGACTATTTAATGGAAGTATCCCCAGTTCCTTACATCACTGTAAAAGGTAACAAAGGTGGTAGCCCAATCGCTGCTTCCGTATGTAATGCATTGCTTTACACAAACGTAAAACGCAATGACATGCTCTTCGTAGAAGGCAAAGAGTCTAAATAATACAAAACCCGAATCGTATTTTTGTAGTTCTGCGATTCGGGTTTTACTGTATATTTTTAGAGAGGGGTTCGTATGGCGTCTATTAATGAACGAAAGGCCTTTCGTTTATCAGTTATTATTGTTTTACTTATTGCAGTGATAGCTTGTATGATTATATCTCTTATCTGGGGTTCAACAGCTGTATCGCTAGCAGAGATATGGAGAACGTTATGGTCTGATGAATTAACAGATACGGCTTCACAAATTATTTGGAATATTCGTTTGCCCCGCAATATTGTGGCTGCTTTGGTAGGGGCCTGTCTTGCTGTTTCTGGTGCTATTTTGCAAGCGGTTATGAAAAACCCACTGGCAGATCCACAAATTGTAGGTGTATCCTCTGGTGCGGGTCTTGCCGGCGTTATTGTATTAATTTTATTCCCTGGCTATGATTATATCGTTCCTCTCGTGGCCTTCTTAGG
>NZ_CAKPTN010000103.1 GCF_934190855.1 uncultured Veillonella sp.
GTAATATGACATTCTGTGCTTAATTCTGGGGTAATTTTAAGCTAATTGTACAATATTTGACGCATCTGATTATATTTGTTTATAATTAAGAAAAAAATTTATATTTTATTTACAATTAACAGAATTTCATATATAATACATGTTAGTATTTGTGTTATTTGTAAAAAATCATGTATTTAGGAGTGAATTATTATGAACAAAAAACATTTAGCGGCTGCTTTCGCAGTATTTGCAGCTACAACTATGTCCTTCTCCGCTTTCGCTGCATCCATCGATGCTAATGCACGCGCTTACGAACGCGCTGCAGCAGAGCAATATACTTACGCAGCACCTCAAGCGGCTACACCAGCTTACCAATCTGGCTATGTAACAAGTGCACCACGCCCTGGTTACAAACCATTGCCAGCGGTTCCTTACACAGCAGGTGACATGGCTCAACAAATGCCTGTATCTAAAGAATTGGGCGATCCAGTCTTCGTAGCACCACAAACAACTGCTGTAGGTCTTCAAATCATGGACCCTATCGCACCTAGCTACCAACCTGTATACCAAGAAACTGTAAACTCCGTAACAGCTAATGGCAACGGCAGTGCATACGTTTCTCGTTACAAAACTAACCAATTGAACGCTTTCGACTTATTGTTGAACGGCAAAACTTACACTTATGACTTGCCTGCATACACTAATGGCTACCAAGTGAAAACTGCTAGCACTTACAACCGTGCTGGTGACGGTGTAGCGAATGTATTCTCTACAAACGTAATCACTGAAGCAGTTGTAAACAACAACTCCTTGCGTATCACTGTTAACATGACTCAACCAACAGCTGTAGCAGCTGCTAAATTGCGTTCCATGCAACAAACTGGTCAAGTAGCAGGTGGTGAAGTAGCTGCATTGTTCGCTTACAATGAAAGCTATGACGGTGTAAAACAAGCTGCTCATTATGATATCTTCAACAACGGCGGCCGTTACATCATCGTTAAATCCGGCGCTGTAACTGTACCAAATGGTGCACAACACCCTTACGCAACTGCATTGTTCGCAGTAACTGAAGACACTGTAGCTGCTGTAACAGTATCTGGCAACACTGCTGATGCTTACGACTTAGTAAAAGGCACTGCATACGCAATTGCTCAATCCGCTAAGGTTGGCAACGCACGTCGCTAATTCTAACTACTAATTCGTTACGAATTTAATTATACTTGTGAAAGCCACAAGTTTTCACACAAAAAGACTATAAATCACTAACAGCCCTAATGAGGTACCTCATTAGGGCTGTTTTTTGTCTACAAGCTTATAAGAATATATAAAAGCTGATAAGAGTCTTTAAGCCTCGTAAGAACCTCTAACACAGGTAACCATCTATAAGCTCTTATAAAATTTTATAGACGTGTAAAAACCTCTAATGCTTTGTAAGCCATCAGACGATAGCCTAGCTCGTTAGGATGTACCTCTCCGGCAAAGACGATTTGTCCGATTTGATCTGCCTCAAACAAGGTAGTATAGAAATCAATGACCTTAATATCATGAGCCTCTGCGTATGCTTTTAGCTGTTCATTAACCTCTCTCACGACGAGGTCTAGGCCATCCATATCGCTGTCGATTTGTGTTTCTAAACCGATTATGACCTCCCCCTTTGTGCTAGCTAATTCAATGGCTTTCACCAAGGTCTTGAACACATATGCACTATCTCGACCTTGTAAGATATCGTTGGTACCACACATCAAGAAGATGTGGCGCGTTGGATCAGATACAGCAGTAACCGCCCAGTTTTCAATATTGTAAATCATGGCTTGTACTGAGCAGCCATCCACCCCATAATTCGTAAAGTTTACACCCTCAATAGAGGCATCGCAGATTTCAACCCACCCACGCCCATAAGGCACATCGTAACCGCGCGTAATGCTGTCGCCAAAACAGATGATTTCCATATTCATCCCTCCTGTAACTATGCATTAATCATATAATAAAAGAACATTATACACAATATACATATTATAGCATTTTATATGCACTCTTCATGGAATTAAACCTATGACTATGGTATACTATTTCCACATAAGAGAGGTCAACGATGAAAAAACTATATCCCTTTTTAGTGATTGCTCTGGCGAGTTTGCAAACAGCTAGTGCTATTTCACAATACGAATTAGAAAACAAACCTACCCAATTTCAAGTGGCTTATAACAGCCCTGTAGAGACTGTGTATATCGACTTGAGTACCATCAATTTAGTACAAGCAGGACCGACATATAATACATTACATGCTCGTACCATTAGTCTATATAAGCAACAAAATATCATTGCGGACTATATGACTAATTATACATACCATCGCGGTAACACATCTAAAGATATTTACCTTATGGACTGGCATGTAGCGCCTGCTAAATTCTACCAAGTCAATGGTGCCCCTATTGGAATGGCTGACAATCACCGCTCCGTTTTATCTACAGGTGCTCGCGTAGCTCCGAAAGGATCTGCCGTCGCTGAAATCGGTCAGTTTATCTTGCACAATGCGCTAGAAATGGAGCGAATTACCTATACCTTCACGAACCCTTATGTGCCACCACGCCCATATAAGCCTATGAACAGCCCTGCTCCTACTGCAGAGAAACCACTATTTGGTGTTCAACCGCCTGAAGGGGTATATAAACCGCTAAATCAGCTAGAATCGCCATATGCCTATCATCAACCGCGCTTAGCGCCATCTAAACTAGGTGTCTACGGGCCAGTTCCTCCACCACCTCCTCTAGGACCACGCCCTGATTGGGCATTAGATATTCAAAATCAAGACTTACCTGATCCGAACACACCTATGAGCCAATGGGGTCCGCAACCAGATTATACTGCACCACCTAGACCATAGATATTAGTACTAAGGCTTAAGTGATTCCTCTAATGCTGATAATCACTTAGTACAAGTTAATTTGCCAACAAAAAGACTGAACTACCCTCCATTTGGAGAACTAGTTCAGTCTTTTTATTTCATATTCTAATGATTCTTATGCCCATTGCATGTACTCTTATAACATAAAAAGTGGAATCTTGCTTTCATATTATTAAAAGTAAACTCTACACTTTCACATTGATAAAAGCAGAAACTATACTTTCACATTATTTAAGACGAATGAAGAACAATGCACATGCACCGATTACAGGCGCAATAGCGATGGACATCAAGGACATTTGGTAGCTGCCCGTCATAACGAGGACATTGCCCAAGAGAAGTGGCGCCAAGAGAGCACCGATTTGGTTGAACAAGTTTACGAAGCCCGCTGTAGTACCGCGCAAATGAGGTGCTGCAGATTGAACTACGAGAGCATTCGTCAAGGCACTGTGCATGAAAGCACCAATACCGAGAATTGGACCTGTAATGAAGAGCATATTCGGATTGGATGTGCTAGCGAATAAGATCAAGGCTGGACCAAATAGGAACATAACGAGCGCCGCCAAGTGGTTTTTCTTGATTGGTAAAATATCGGATAAGATACCAATGGTTGGTTTTGCAATAAGTGCGGCCGTACCGAACACACTCATAACTTGACCTGCGTAGATAGCAGTGACGCCTAATTGTTTTACCATGTACAAGTTCGCCCATTGCGTTACACCCCAAGTCGTACCTGTTGCAAAGAAACCAGCGATGGCTAAACAACGAATATTGCGGTTTGAAAGGATGTGCTTCAAGTTCTCTTTCAAGGACGTTTGACCTACACCGAGCTTAGCAGCCGCTTCGGAAGCCTCTGCTTCGCGTTGTGCCATGATTTCAGCACTTGGCTTACGCACCGTGAAGTAACATAATACGAGTACCGCTAACGGCAAGATGGCTGTAGCAAGGAACGCTGTTTGCCAACCGTAATGAGTGGCAACATATGGTGCGTAAAGGTTTACAGTCGTAATACCAAAGGATGTACAGCTCATGAAGATACCTACAGCCGCACCACGTTGGTTAGGCCCAAAGTGATCGCCGATAGCACTCAAACAGGATGCTTGTACAGGACCAGACATAACACCTAATAAAAAGCGTAAGCCCCAAGCCATGTTGTAGTCTGTGATGGTACTCATAAGCGCCGTTACAGCAGCCATACCAATTAAGCTAAATAAGATCGTACGTCTATAACCAATTTTGTCGGCTAAGATACCACCTGGCAATACTGTTAAAGCATAGCCAAAATAAAAGGCCGAAATATGCTGTGCCCCCATTTTTGCGGTAAAGTGCAAAGCCTCGTTGAGGATCGGCATAACAGAAGACCAAGATAAGCGCATTACGAAACTCAACAAGAACGTGAGCCATACGCTAAGGAGAATTAAAATCTGAGTTCGTGAGAAACTAAGTCGATTCATACGAGCTCCTTTCTACAGAATAAAAACATATAAAGTAATCATACTATAAATAGAAATAATTTTTCAAATACAAAGCATGAAGGATAACATAAAAAAGAACCCTCCATCGATTAGATAAAGAGTTCTCTATAGTAATATACAAGGCACGGGCTCCAATTGCCTTACCAAGTATATCAATAAATCAAAAGAAACGAGCAACAGGCAACAAATGGCCCAACCAATCTCTAAAGATTTATAGTATACAAACAGTATAACATGGGTGCGAGATTAAAGATATATATATAGCCCTCTAGGCATAACTGATATGTACCCATTTTCCTGGACACATATCAGGATATGCGTTCTTATAAACCCACTCCTCTTTTTTCAAACGACCCCAAGCGGTATATTCGCCGTAACATACCTGTGTATTTGAAAGTTCATGCAGGCTACGGCTTGCTTGGTGGCGTCTGAATTTTTATCTTACAGGATATTGCCGCTGGGTCGGCTGATATTACATGTCAAATAATCATATTCTTGGATATATAACTGTGTATTGATCTTCTAACTCCAACTTTAGTTTCTTAAATAATTTTTCACCTTCGTATTTAAAAATATTTTCTTTCTCTATATTTTCAAATCCAGAGTTTAGAGGTTCATCTATATTTAAGGTTTTATCATATTTATTTGCCCACCCCAACAATTCTTCAGCAAGAGACTTAGATATTGGTAAAGAATATGGATCTATATTTCCAAAATTATCATCATCCATACCCCATATGGGAAAACAGCCATATTCAGGCATTAATTTAATTTTTTTCATTTTATCGTCCTATCTTATTACTCTACCTGCCGGATTTGCACCGACAATAAACCCGTTACTTCCAGTAGTAACCGCGATACGGCTTTTCTGCCCGTTTACCATTACTTCATAAATAGGCCTTCCCATATCTTTTCCTTGATGACCAACAATTTTTCCTTTTGTTACTGCATCCATTACGACAGAGGGTACTTGTTCCCTAGATACCCCTATACGAGCAAAATCATCAGGACTAAATTTTACTCCTTTAGTGTTTGTTTCAATATCTCATCAGGAATATCTGTGCCTGCATCAATATGCTTATTAGCATTATCTTCCCATTTATACATTTCCAGCAGAAAACAATTTAATACAGTTTCAATACTTTTATACATAATCCAATCCTTTTTAGTTTTGTTTAAGTTGTTTGAACGAAGAATAATCCACCAGATAGATCTCGATTTATAAAAATATATCCGATGTTCTCAGTTAGATAAAAAATTTCATTTACTTCTTCAGGTAGA
>NZ_CAKPTN010000104.1 GCF_934190855.1 uncultured Veillonella sp.
GGATTCTGGCTCTACACCAATGACTACAGCATCCTCTAGAGGTTCCTCTTGAATAGCACGGATACGTAAAATATCTTGCATACCTACTTCATGTACAGAAATATGCTCAGTAAAATATTGCTCTAACTCTTTATGAGGGAACTCATAAACTGTTCCAGGCTGTTCTCCACCATTAATGGCATCTACCAGAAGGATCTTCTTCATACCGCGCATATAAGTCAGTAATTCCATCCCCATAGTACCACCATCAATAACGGTAATGGCAGGCGTAAAAGTAAAAGACTCTTTTAAATCTTTAACCACATGTACACCAAGGCCTTCATCGGTAAGTAATATATTCCCCACTCCAAGTAGAACAATTTCATTATTTCCATCATCATAAAGGCTATTTAAATCAATACGCGGACCCTCAGAGTCCGCGTATTGTTCCAAGCCACTGATGAATTCAGTACTTGTATCAGTCATCATTCTTTAATTCACTTTCTCTAGGATCGTCAGGGTTGCTTGGACGATATGTAGTAAAGGATGGTTTCTCTATACGTTCGCCGCGACGACGTTTACCGTTAAGATCCTCAATATCGATTGGATCGTGAGCATAGTATTTCATACCAGAAACCATAGAGGATACCTCACCAGATTCCTCCATAACGTCTTCTCGGAACGCCATGTACACGTGCACAATAGTGAAGAATAAGAAGCACCAAGCAATGTAGTGATGAATCATATGAATATTATATTCCCCACCAAATAGGCCAACTAAAGGAGACAAAAGAGTGCCTAAGAAGCCATTTGGATCGATCATGGCGTACATGGTAGCACCTGTAACGATTTCAAAGAAGAACATAATATACACCATTAAATACGCCGTTCTTGCTAAAGAGTTACGAATCCAATGATGTTCATGTTTTTGAGGGATCATTAAATAGTGTAATACCGCTTCTTTAAGACCATACCAATAACGTTTTTGGCGGAAATTAGGTAAAAGTCTATCACCACGATTAAAGAAACCTGCCGCAATACGGAAAATAAAGGAGAATGTTAAAATTGCCCCTGCACCGAAGTGAATTCGACGCATAGTTTCCATAGAGAACCAGCCATCAATGGCAAAGGTTGGCTCTGGATTACCTGTTATAGCAGCAAAACCTGGGTCACCAATATATAGACCCGTCCAGAATAAAGCTGTTACGCTAAGTACCATAGTCCAGTGGAAGATGCGCAGCCATAAACTAAATACGACATACGCCTTTTTGTCAGTATGTATTAACATAAGTCCACCACCCTTTATTTACACAATGCATCAGTATTGACGGAAACGATTTTTTCGCCTTTTTTATTGTATAAATGGGTTGCACACGCAAGACATGGGTCGAAGGAGTGAATAACCTTCAAAATCTCAAGTGGTTTATCTGCAATTTTTACTTTTGTATCAATCATGGAGTCTTCGTATGCACCATGTTCGTTGGCTGCAGTTTTAGGACATGCATTCCAAGTGGACGGTACAATACATTGATAGTTAGCAGAGCGACCATCTTTGATGTGGATCCAGTGACCCAAACCACCACGAGGTGCATCTACAAGACCAACGCCTTTTGCGTCTTTTTCCCATGTATTTGGTTCAAACTTAGTCATATCTGCTACTGCAGTATCACCATTTTTGATGTTGGATACAAGTTTATTAAAGAAGTATTGGCTAATATTTGCCGCCACTTGTGCATCAAGACCACGACATGCTGTACGGCCTACCATAGTTGTCATCCATACATGTGCAGGTACGCCCAATACTTGGGATACTGTATCGATTTGACGAACGATCATAGCTTCTGCCCAAGTAGGTTCTTTAATGATACCTTGTTTTACTTTTGTATAAACAACGATATATTTTGCTAATGGACCAACCTCTGCAGTTTTGCCTTTGAAAGTTGGGGATTTAATCCAAGAGTATTTTTTATCTTCGTCAAGATATTCCCATTTCTCTTTAGTACCAGATTTAGGGCCTGTGAATTTAGGATCTGTAACACCATCAATAGGATGAAGTGTTTTCGTACCATCTGGATAGGTAAACCAAGAGTGATCAACCTCTTCACTAAGGTATTGAGGATCCATGAAGTCCTTACCTTCCAACGGAATAAATGTAGCTTTATCCACGCCTAATGCAAAGTTCTCTACTACACCATTAGAACGAACAATACATTTTTTATGGTAATCACCATTAGTAGTGCCTGTATAAGTATCATCAGGATAGTCACCGTATGACATAACGCGTTTCTTCGCAAGGCCACCGCCATCAATCATACCTTTTTCTACCAAGTCTTTAGTCAATGCAATGGATTGTTCTACTGCAGCTAGACGTTGTGTATTGATTGGCGCATTCATGTCATTCATAGAAATAGCACATGGCATACCACCAATGATGTAATGTGGATGAGGATTTTTACCACCAAATACAACGTGAGGAATTACAATATCACGTTGACGGTCAAGAATATTCAAGTAATGGGACACAGCCATCAAATGAACCTCAGGTGGTAATAAGTTATAATCTGGATGATCCCACCATTGAGCAGAGAAAATACCTAACTGACCAGATTCAACAATTTTCTTAACCTTTTGTTGTACTGCTGCAAAGTACGCAGTAGTTGCCTTAGGGAATTCTTTAGGATATGCAGAATCTTTAGAAGCTGTTTCCGCTGGCGCTAAGCCACTTACATTATAAGTAGCTAATACATCATTTTGTAATTGTGCTGTTTTAGCTGGATCTGCACTAAGAGCTGCTACAGGGCTAACCCAGTCAAGAGCATGTAAGTGATAGAAATGCACGATATGGTCATGTACATCTAAAGAGCTATGCATAATGTTGCGGATATAGTTTGCATTCTTAGGAATCGTAATACCTAATGCATCCTCTACAGCACGCAAAGATGCTAAAGCATGTGTTGTTGTACATACGCCACAAATACGTTGTACAAAGGCCCATAAATCACGAGGGTCACGATTTTTTGCAACGAGCTCAATACCACGCCAAGCAGTACCAGAAGACAATGCGTCCTCTACCTTACCACTGGCTTCATCAACTTTTATTTCCACCCGTAAATGACCTTCAATACGGGAAATCGGATCTACTACTACGCGTTTCATTAGTGACCTCCTCCATTATTATGCTTCGTTTCATCCCATAAACCTTGTTCTTTCAAGCGTTTTTCCTCTTGAATATCAAGATATTTATTGCGAATAAGGGTTGCAGCACCATGAGCTATAACCGCTGTAGTAGCGCCAACAGCAGCCACTGTACCGATTGTATCAGCAGTTGTAATGGTATTTGCTAATGGAATGTCAGGTAAGCGTTTATAGAATACGTCATTATCCCAGAAGCCCTTTTCAGAGCAACCAATACAGCCGTGACCGGATTGAATTGGATAGGATAAACCGTTCCACCAACGCAAGTTACCACAAGAATTATATGTTTGAGGTCCACGACAACCTACTTTGTACAAGCACCAGCCAGATTTGGATGCATCATCGTCAAATTTCTCAACGAATAGACCAGAGTCAAAGAAGGCACGACGGTAGCATGTATCGTGAATACGATTGCCATAAAATTGTTTAGGACGACCTTGTGCATCAAGAGGTGGAATTTGACCGAATAATGCATAGTGCATTACTACACCAGTCATAACCTCTGGAATCGGAGGACAGCCAGGAACTTTGATAATTGGCTTACCAGATACAACAGAAGATACGGATACTGTATTTGTTGGATTTGGTTTAGCTGCTTGGATACCGCCCCAAGAAGCACAGGAACCATATTCGATGATCGCTGCAGCACCTTTAGCGGCTTCTAACAAGGATTGTTTAAATGTGCGACCACCTACAGTACAGTAAATACCATCTTCATCAAGTGGTACGCCACCTTCAACAGCTAAGATGTATTTACCAGCTTTTTCTTTGATGATTTTTTCTAAATGTTCCTCTAATGGTGCACCAGACGCTGCCGCCAAAGTATCATCATACTCTAAAGAAATCATGTTCAAAATAACATCAGATGTAAATGGAGAAGATGAACGGATAAAAGATTCACTACAACCAGTACATTCATGACCATGTAGCCAAATTACCGTAGGTAATTCAGTTGTTTCAGCAGCCTTAACAACGGTGTCTAACATCGTTGGTGGTAGGCCTAAAATAGCGGTGAGTGCTACACAGGATTTCATAAATGTGCGTCGACTCAAACGGCGCTCTTGGAAGAGTGTCCATAGACTGTTTACACGATTCTTCACGGAATATAGCCTCCTTACAACAACTTTGCGCAATATATGTATATTACTTAATAAACTACAACGACTATGATAGCAATCATTTTTATAAGCTTACTTTATCATCTGATAGAGCTCAACTAACATGATAACAATCACATTCTTACTACTTTATTATAGCACTTTATTAAACTAATAACTATAGAATTTAAGCAAAAAAGCTGTATATAAGAGGCAATTTCTCTTATATACAGCTCTGTATGCTATGTTTTTGTAATTTTTAAACAGTTTTTAGACTGTTATATGATTTCCTTGATTATGGCTTCAAGGACATCAGATTTTTTATAACCTACAATGTAATCAAGCATTTTGCCATCACGGAAGAATACCATAGATGGAATACCATCGATATCTTCTTTTAACAAAATACCACGAAGGTTTTTATCTTCCGCATCAACGCTGAAGAATTCTACTTGTCCTTCGAAGCGTGCTGCCACTGCTTCTACCTCTGGACGCATAACAGTACAAGGTTCACACCAGCCAGCCCAAAAGTCAACAATAGCCAAGCCTTTAGAACCAAGTACTTTTTCATCAAATTCTTGTACACTAGTAATTGCTGTAATTGCCATGAAGTTCTCCTAACAAAGATCTACAATCTTATATACTACTATAAATTATATCCTAAATATGGAAGCAAGCAATCAATAAGCCGAGTTCTGTTCCGCTTGCGCGGTGACGATTATCTTTCTAGGCGTACAGTCGCCTGCACGCTCGAGCGACACAACCCGGAAGGTAGGCGGGACCACCCTTAACCCTTCCCTATTCGGTCTTGCTCCGGATGGGGTTTACCGAGCCAGCCTGTTACCAGACTGCTGGTGAGCTCTTACCTCACCTTTCCACCCTTACCACTGACGTGGCGGTTTCCTTTTCTATGGCACTTTCCCTAAGGTCACCCTCGCCAGACGTTATCTGGCATCCTGCCCTATGGAGCTCGGACTTTCCTCGAGCCCTAAGGACTCGCAACCGTCTTTCATACTTGCTTCAATTCAGTTTATCATAGCTAAGCTATTTGTTGCAAGAAAATGCAACATTATAAAAAGAAGAAATCATTTTGTTCTGTAAAAGCTTGAACCGGAATAGAAAGACCGGTTCCGATTAAATAGTCTCGCAAGCCATCAGCTACAATAGACTCTGTACCAAAATGCCCTGCATCAACTACAAGGATGCCTAATTCCTTAGCCATTTGGGCCTCATGATACTTCACATCACCTGTAATGTATGC
>NZ_CAKPTN010000105.1 GCF_934190855.1 uncultured Veillonella sp.
GGTGCAGATATGCCAATCTTTGTTTCCTATGGTGGCCGTTTTACTTTCACTGAGGAACAGTGTAAGCGGATATCCAACTATATAAAACAGCCTTTTGGAATGATGAAAGCCGCTTGTCCAGCCCCGGGTGGTGGTGTAACAGATGCTCGTCTCAATGAGCTAGTCTAGTTATACGGCAATGATACAATGTTCCTCGTTGGTGGTGATATGTTCCGCCGAGGTCCAGACATTGAATCTAATATGGCGTACTTTGTAGAACGTTTAAGTGAACTGTCTGAGAAAAATTAGTCAGTGCTTTATTTAACATAATAAGTAATTTAATTAGCTGAAATAAATAATGTATTGACCTTGTTAGAATGAATAAACTTGTTGATTTAATAAATTGAATAACTGGGATGGTCGAAGACGTATTCAATTGACTTTCACAGGAATATGTAAAGAATTATGATTTAGTATATGGAGTGTTTTGATGAGTGAATCCTCACCGTTGGAGGTCCATGTTATTGCTAGTGGTAGCAAGGGCAATTGTACAGTAATAAAAAAAGGGAACTCCGTCATATTGCACGATGTAGGCATTAGTTGTCGACGCATTGTCAATGGTTTAAAAGAATTGCATATCGATATGGCACAGGTAGAGGGTATATTTATCAGTCATGAACATAGCGATCATATTGCAGGGCTACAGCAACTGTTGAAACGTTTTGATATTCCTGTGTATACAAAGCAAGGGACGTGGCGTGAGATTCAAGACAAGTTAATCGTGCCAAAGAACCAATTGATCGAACTGACGAAAGGTAGTTTAACATTGGGGAATCTCGTTGTAGAGCCCTTTGCAGTGAGTCATGATGCGGCAGACCCTATTGGCATCAATGTATTTGCAGGAAAAGATAAGGCTACTGTCGTTACCGATACAGGTGTGATTTCTGATAGTATTTTGCGTCGTATGGATGATACGACCTTGTTAGTGTTGGAAGCTAACTATGACCCTCATATGCTGCGCTTCGGTCCATATCAACCGTTTTTGAAACAACGGGTAGCTAGTGATGAAGGTCATCTAAGTAATGAAATGGCCGCCCAAGCGTTGCTCATGATGAATCGACCTGACTTTATGCAAGTTATCTTGGCCCACCGTTCTGAAAATAATAATAACGCGGTCCTTGTTACCCAAACGATTGGGAAAATGTTAGTTGATGGGGGCGTTCGCATTGGTCCTGAAATGAAGTTACAACATGGGCAACCAAATGAAATTGTGTCTATGAAATCCGTAAAGAGGTAAAAAATGAAATTTTATGTAGTTTGTATTGGCAAGCTAAAAGATGCTTACTTGCGCGATGGGGTAGCGGAATTTGTGAAACGGATGCGACCTTATGGTGGGATTACGATTACAGAACTAAATGAAAGTAAAATTGGCGATAAACCAAGTGATGCGGATCGTAAGCAAGTAGTAGCTGAAGAGGGGGCTCGTTTACTAAAAGCAGTTCCTAAAAATGCCTATACCGTTTTACTTGATGTGTACGGTAAGACGATGTCTTCTGAAGATTTAGCTAAGACTGTAGCAAAGCTAGAGGTAGATGGAGTTAGCGATATGGCTTTTGTTATTGGCGGAGCCTTTGGTGTTAGTGAAGCATTGCGCCAGTCTGTAAATTATAAATTGTCCTTTAGCCCTATGACCTTTACTCACCAAATGGTGCGATTGCTGTTGGTGGAGCAAATATATCGAGCGTCAAAAATCAATCGGAATGAACCTTATCATTGGTAGATATAAAGATAAGGTTAATGGTTCGCCTTATAAATTTAATTCTAGTTCTTTAAGTGTGGATAGTTAATATTACTTATACATTAGGAATAGACTTATAAATTATTTATATAATGACTTCACAAAAAAAGGAGTTTTATTATACTATGTCGAATAGTATAATAAGTCCAGATGTATTTTCTGAGGAGGAATTCACTATGAAAATTCAAGAAGTAATGAATAAATACCCTGTTACTGTTGGTAAAGATGCACCAATTTCTGATGTAGCCGATTTGTTAGTTAAATATAATTTAACGGCTGTATCCGTAGTGGATGACAATAATAAATTGTTAGGCATTATTTCTGAAGGTGATTTGCTTTACAAAAAAGTGCGCCCTCATGTACCTCACTACGTAAATGTGTTAGGCGCTAGCATCTATTACAATGGCATTGGCGAATACAATGCGCAGTTCAAAAAATTGTTGGCATCTCATGTGCATGAGTTGATGACTGACGAAGTAATTACTACTACACCAGATAAAGATGTAGAAGAAATCGTATCCGTTATGTTAGACCAACATTTGAAAAACGTTCCTGTTGTAGATAAAGATTACCATTTGATCGGTATCTTATCTCGTCGCGATATCATTAAATTGATCGCTAAAGATAACTAATTAGCATAATTATGTAAAACGTATAAAGACCACCCGTTTTGGGGTGGTCTTTTAGTGTAAATTGAGAAGAATTGCATTGACCTTGCATTTATGTTATTATTAGGAGTGCATAATATACTACAGAAATTTGGGCGTATTGCCCTTCGAGGAGGACATATTTTAAATGAAAGCAACTGTAAATCCTGTTGATCAACACGTAGTAACGTTAACTATTGAAGTACCTGCAGCTGAAGTAGACAAAGGTATTAAACAAGCTGTAAAACGCATTGCAGGTCAAGTAAACATCCCTGGCTTCCGTAAAGGCCATGCGCCTCGCCGTATTTTGGAAATGAACTTCGGCAAAGAAGCTATCATGGAAGAAGCATTCGAAGTATTGGCTAGCCAAAACTACACTGCTGCTCTTCGTGAAAACGATATCGTTCCTGTATCTGAACCAGAAATTGAACGCGAACAATTCGAAGAAGGTAAAGATTTGATCTTCAAAGCTACTGTAACTAAACGCCCTGAAGTTAAACTTGGCGATTACAAAGGCTTAGAAGCTGAAAAACAAGACGCTACAGTAACTGATGAACAAATCGAAGAACAATTGAACAACATTCGTGAACAACAAGCGAAAATGGTTGTTGCTGAAGAAGGTGCTACAATTCAAAAAGATGACTTCGCAGTAATCGACTTCGCTGGTTCCATTGATGGTAAACCATTCGATGGTGGTGAAGGTAAATCCTACCCATTACAAATCGGTTCTGGTAGCTTCATTCCTGGCTTCGAAGATCAATTGATCGGCGCTAAAGCTGGCGATGATGTAACTGTAAAAGTAACATTCCCTGAAGACTACTTCGTAGCAGAACTTGCTGGTAAAGAAGCAGAATTCAAAACTCACATCCATGACATTAAACGTAAAGAATTGCCTGAATTGAACGACGAGTTCGCAAAAGAAGCAAGCTCTTACGAAACTATTGAAGAATTGAAAAAAGATCTTCGCGCTAAAATGGAAGAAGAAGCTTCCCGTCGCGCCATCGATACTTACAATGCTGACTTGATTCAAACAGCTGTTAAAAACGCAACTGTAGAAATCCCAGAAGTAATGATCGAAGATCGTGTAGAACAAATGATTCAAGAATTGGCTATGAACATGGAAGGCCGTGGCTTGAAACTTGATGACTACTTGAAATTCTCCAACAAAACTATCGAAGATTTACGTTCTGAATACAAAGATTCCGCAGCTGAAAACGTACGCGCTGATTTAGTATTAGACGCTATCGCAACTGCTGAAGGTATCGAAGTAACTCCAGACGACATGAACCGTGAAATCTTCATTATGGCTCAAAACTTTGGGGCAGATCCTAAAGAAGTTTGGGATATTATTGCAAAAGAAGGTCGTGTAGCTATGTTGGCAGGCTCTGTAGCTCGCAAAAAAGCAGCTCGATTCATTATTGATAATGCAAAAGGCGCTGAAGCGGCTGAATAATAGTTTGCTCAACTAGGTACATGAAAAGGTGAATACATGTATGTACCAATCGTAGTTGAACAAAGTGAACGCGGTGAGCGTTCCTATGATATTTACTCTCGCTTGTTAAAGGATCGCATTATCTTCCTAGGTGGACCCATCGATGATAATGTTGCTAATGCGGTTATTGCGCAAATGCTATTCCTAGAAGCAGAGGATCCTGATAAGGATATCCATTTGTACATTAATAGTCCCGGCGGTGTTGTAACTGCCGGTATGGCTATTTATGATACAATGCAATATATCAAACCAGATGTGTCTAC
Source organism: uncultured Veillonella sp. (assembly GCF_934190855.1). Lineage (GTDB taxonomy): Bacteria > Bacillota > Negativicutes > Veillonellales > Veillonellaceae > Veillonella. Next base: position 4,180 of record NZ_CAKPTN010000105.1, read on the forward strand.
CATTTGTGTAGGCTCTGCGGCGAGCATGGGTGCTGTGCTTTTAACAGCAGGTACTAAAGGTAAACGCTATGCGTTACCTCATGCACGCGTTATGATTCACCAACCACTAGGTGGTGTTCAAGGGCAAGCATCTGAAATTGAAATCCATGCCCGTGAGATTCTTCGCATGCGTGAAGAGTTAAATGGTATCTTAGCTTCTCGCAGTGGACAAGATATTGAAGTAGTAGCTCGCGATACAGATCGCGATAACTTCATGAGTGCTCAGGATGCCGTTGAATACGGCTTAATCGATGAGGTGCTCACTAGAGAACCTGTAGAAAGCAAGTAATGGAGGCGCCCCTTGGCAAAAGATAAAGACACTATGCGCTGCAGTTTTTGTGGACGCACAAGCGAAGAAGTCCGCAAATTAGTGGCGGGTCCTAACGTATATATTTGTGATGAATGCGTTGAAGTATGTGAACGTATCATCGCTGATGAGTTAGGTGCTGTTGAAACGGACGACTTCAACTTAAAAGAATTGCCAACGCCGAGAGATATTAAAGCTCATCTTGACGAATATGTTATTGGTCAAGATGATGCTAAAATCTCTTTAGCCGTGGCTGTATATAATCACTACAAACGCTTACAAACAGATAATGTAGTAGATGATGTAGAATTACAAAAGGCTAATGTATTGTTCATTGGTCCTACTGGTAGTGGTAAAACACTATTGGCTCAAACCTTAGCGAAAATGCTAGAAGTGCCATTTGCTATTGCAGATGCTACAAGCTTAACTGAAGCTGGTTATGTTGGGGAAGATGTGGAAAATATCTTGCTCAAAATTATCCAAGCTGCAGATTATGATATAGCTCGGGCTGAGCGCGGCATTATCTATATCGATGAAATCGATAAGATTGCTCGTAAGTCTGAGAATCCTTCCATTACACGTGACGTGTCTGGTGAAGGTGTACAACAAGCATTGCTTAAAATCTTAGAAGGTACCGTTGCTTCTGTTCCACCTCAAGGTGGTAGAAAGCATCCAAATCAAGAAATGCTTCAAATCGATACGACAAATATTCTCTTTATTTGTGGTGGCGCATTTGATGGTATGGACAGAGTTATTACTAAACGTACCGCTAAGAAAACCCTTGGTTTTGGTGCAGACGTACAACGTAAAGAAGAACGTAATGTATCTGCTATCTTAAAAGATGTTGTACCTGAAGATTTATTGAAATTTGGTTTGATTCCTGAGTTCATTGGTCGTTTACCTGTGATGGTAACATTAGACCAATTGGACAGAGATGCATTAATCCAAATTTTAACAAAGCCTAAAAATGCATTAACAAAACAATATGAAAAAATTCTATCC
>NZ_CAKPTN010000106.1 GCF_934190855.1 uncultured Veillonella sp.
TAAATATATTGCTTTCTCAATCTAAATAAGTAAATTCTATAGAAAAATATCAAATAGATTTATTTTGTGCTATAATAGATATGTTAAATATTAAATTTCTCGATTTATATAGGAGGCTAATATGAATATTCGTATTGGTATCGTTGGCTACGGCAACTTGGCTCGTGGCGTAGAAGCATCCGTTCAATTACAACCTGATATGGAGCTCGTAGGCGTATTTTCTCGCCGTCAAGGTATTGAAACTGTGTCTGGTGCACCTACTTACTCTATGGAAGATATTCCTAATTTCAAAGGTAAAATCGATGTTATGGTTCTTTGTGGCGGTTCTGCAACAGACCTTATCGAACAAACACCAATGGTAACTAAATACTTCAACTGTATCGATTCCTTCGATACACATGCACGTATCCCTGAACATTTTGCTAATGTAGACAAAGTAGCTAAAGAAGCTAAAACTGCTACATTAATTTCTTGTGGTTGGGATCCAGGCATGTTCTCTTTGCAACGCGTTTACGCAGAAGCAATCTTGCCAAAAGGCAAATCCTACACATTCTGGGGTCGTGGCGTATCCCAAGGTCACTCCGATGCAATCCGTCGCCTTGAAGGCGTAGTTGACGCTCGTCAATACACTGTTCCTAAAGAACAATACTTAGAAGAAATCCGCAATGGTCAAACTCCTGACGTTGATGGCTACAAAGGCCACCTTCGTGAGTGCTACGTAGTAGCTGCTCCTGATGCGGATAAAGCTAAAATTGAAAACGAAATCAAAACTATGGAAAACTACTTTGTAGGTTACGAAACTGTGGTTCACTTCATTTCCCAAGAGGAACTTGATCGCGACCACAAAGGTATTCCACATGGTGGCTTCGTTCTTCGCTCTGGTGAAAGCACAGATGGCACACGTCACGTTATCGAGTACTCCTTGAAACTTGACTCCAACCCTGAATTCACAGGCTCTGCACTCGTAGCTTACGCACGTGGCCTCTACCGCTTAGCTAAACATGGCGGCACAGGTTGCTACACAGTATTCGACATCCCACCAGCTTGGATTTCTACACAATCCGCTGCGGACTTGAGAGCACATTCTCTATAAGACACAAGATAAAATCCCACACATCAGTGTGGGATTTTTGTTTATTGACACTACTAGTCACCTATGTGACTAATAGTGTCACTTTTTTAGTACAAATTTATAGCGTCTATATGATATAATATTTATTTGATAGAGTTTCTATGGAAACTTTCACAAAGAACGAAATCAATGTTTTAATAAAAGGTGGTACCATGAGCACAAATTTAGAAGTAGGCATTGTAGGCCTTCCAAATGTTGGTAAAAGTACATTATTCAACGCCATTACTAAAGCGGGCGCTGAAGCTGCCAACTATCCTTTCTGTACAATCGAGCCAAACGTAGGTGTTGTAGATGTTCCAGATAGTCGTTTAGCTGTATTGGCTGAAATGTTTGGTTCTAAACGCATCCTTCCTGCAGCTATGCGCTTTGTAGATATCGCTGGCCTTGTAGAAGGCGCTTCTAAAGGCGAAGGTTTAGGCAACAAATTCCTTAGCCATATCCGCCAAGTAGACGCTATTGCACAAGTTATCCGTTGCTTCGAGGATCCTAACATCACTCACGTTGCAGGTTCCATCGATCCAATCCGCGATATTGAGATTATCAACACTGAGCTTTGTCTTGCCGACCTTGAGTCCGTTGAAAAACGCAAACAACGTATTGAAAAAATTGCAAAATCTGGCGACAAAGACGCTCGTGCTGAATTGCCATTGTTAGACCGCATCATCGAAGGTCTTGGCGAAGCTAAACCAGTTCGTGCACAAGGTCTTAACGAAGACGAATTAGAAATGATCAAAGAATTGACTTTGCTCACTGCTAAGCCTTCTCTATTCGTTGCTAACGTATCTGAAGACGAAGTAGCTGATTACTCCGCTAACGAACATGTAAAACGTGTTGAAGAATATGCTAAAAACGAAGGCGCAGGCATTGTTGTAGTTTCTGCTCGCATCGAATCTGAAATCGCTGAATTATCCGACGAAGAATCCGCTGCATTCCTTGAAGATCTAGGTCTTGAAGAATCTGGCTTAACTAAGCTTATTAAAGCAAGCTATGCTCTTTTAGGTCTTATCAACTACTTCACAGCTGGCGAAATGGAAGCTCGTGCTTGGACAATCGTAAATGGTACAAAAGCGCCTCAAGCAGCTGGTAAAATCCACTCTGATATTGAAAAAGGCTTTATCCGTGCTGAAATCGTATCCTTTGATGACTTACAAGCTTGCGGTAGCCAAAACGCTGCTAAAGAAAAAGGCCTTGTACGCCTTGAAGGTAAAGAATACGTTATGAAAGACGGCGATGTAACACACTTCCGCTTCAACGTATAATCAAATCTATAAACAACAAAAACCAGTAAATCAAAGGATTTACTGGTTTTTTGCTATATAATAGCTTTTATTTAATTTTATTTGTCATCATTGCCCAATGCATTTTTAAGGCCGCTAATCGCGCCGTCTACAGCATTTTTAGCATCGTCCGCAGTTTTTTTAATGTCTTCAACAACACCTTCTGCAGCATCTTTTACCTTTGCCACTGTATTTTCAACAGCGCCTTCTGCTTGCATTTGTTTGTCGTCAGTTAACTTACCTACATTCTCTTTCAAAGCACCTTTAGCTTGATTTAATTTATCTTCTAATGCCATAATTGTGACTCCTTTCATGTAAAATTACGTTAGCTATATTAGAGCTACTCTTATAAATAGATTACTATCCTTTTTTTCCGAAGAAAAATGAGACTACAGCAACAACAATTACTGCACCTAATACAGATGGAATTAAGGACATCCCGGCTAAGCTAGGACCCCATGTACCAAATAGGGACTGACCTACGGACGAGCCAATTAAACCAGCAACAACTTTAGCGATAACGCCCATTGCACCGCCTTTGTTAGTGATGGCACCTGCTAGGAATCCGATAAAACCACCAACAATAATTGACCATAACATACAATCACTCCTTCCTATTCAATCAAAATATTTATAAACCCGATCAAATAATACAGTATTTATAAATATTTTAGAATTTTTGTATATTTATAATATATCATTCAATTCTAAAGATTAAATGAAGAATTTCGATTTAGTTCTAAAGATAACGATTTACTCAACTACTGTTACAATTTCATCTAAGGTACGACGTGTTTTATTACGATGAGGTTCTTCATCACGGTAACCAAAGGCAGCCATTACGGAAATACCGAAATGTTTCGTATCGAATAGGCCTAGCTCATCGCCTAATAGTGCAGTCATATCATCTTGATTGAAGCCTTCTAACGGGCAAGAATCTAAGCCTTCATAAGCAGCCATTGTCATCATATTCGCCATAACGATATACGCTTGTTTAGAAGCCCAGTCAAAGGCTGCGCGTTCAGATTCAAAAGTTTTATAATCACTTGTAGTAAATTGAGCATATTTTTCCCGATATGCAGCATCTATTTCTGCTGGCAATTGCTTAACTTCTTCTTGTATATGACGAATGTAAGGGGAATCAAATACTAAGTCAATTTTTTTACGTGTTAAGAATACTACCAAATGACTTGCTTCAAGGCCAGCCTGAATGCCCCAGCCATGGGCTTTCATTTTTTCACGAATTTCTGGATTTTGGATCACTAGCAATTCAAAAGGCTCAAACCCAAGAGATGTTGGGGATAAGCGAGCTACTGTTAAAATAGAATTCCAATCCTCTTCGGAAATCTTTTTAGTGCTATCAAACTTTTTACATGCATAACGATATGTCATGGCATATTCTAAATCTTTACGATCCAATTTAGGAGCCGTTAACTTAACATTTTCTATTTCATACTTGCTCATATATACCTCCATATATTGATAAAAAATATCATATACCTATAGTACCATAATCAGCTTTCAAATTATATAAAAATCAAAGCTTTAACAAAGAAATAAAGAAAAAGCCTAGATCATATCTAGGCTTTATATGGTACCGCTAGTTCACCTTTTTCATACCAAAAGAGGCCAGATGTACTAATCTTATGTTCTTTTAAAATTGTTTGAACCTGCTCTACAATACTTGGATCTATCTGCACCGATAAACCACACATATCGTAAAGCTCTGGAGGTGTAGCCATCAATTGATGAGGCACCTCTAATTCTGTTAATACCTTGTCTGCTTTATCGCCAAAATAATAGGACGTAAAGACGACTAGCAACTTTTTATTTTCCAATGCCTCACCACCTGTTTTGAGTTATTAAATAAAGTCACAAACAATTATAGTTTAACAATATTATCGCCTAAGATAGAATCTGTAATAGCGTACATATTTGTAATACTACCTACGCCAAGCTCTTCTTTTACGCCATAGTAATCAAGGCAAATACCACACGCAGCAATTTCAACACCAAGATCAGCTAGCTTTTTGATATTTTCTAAATGAACAGAATCATTTACAACCATCTTAACACTGCTATTGATAAAATAAATTTTAGATGGTTTTACGTCTGCTTCTACCATGCATACCCAGAACGTTTTCATTAGGTTACGGCCTAACTCTTCACTGCCTTCACCAAGATAATCCTTTGTCATTAAGATGACACGGTTGCCATAGCTCATCAGTTCACAACCAACTTCTGCTACAGGATTTGCATTAGGCGTCATAGTGAGGTAGAAATCCTTGCCATCTTGTCGAATTGTCACTCCATAGCCGCGAGATTTACCAAACTTCTCTACATTATCGCGACTCACTTCATTATCAACGATAGTTGTAATAACTGTATCTGGATTTGCATCGCTCACCTTTTTAGTTTCGATTACAGGTTTTGGACACAAGCTGCCACGTACATCTACTGTTAATTCCTTTGTATTGCTCATCATACACCTCTATATTATATACATTATATGTTTTGTGAAAGTATCAGCTATCAGCTATTCTGTAACGCGTACCGCTAAACCACTGAAGCTTTCAACAGTACCAATCATAGCCGCACAGTCTATACCAGCCTTATGTAACGCCTCTACGAGTTGTTCCCCTTCGTTAGCAGGAACAGAGAATAGCAAGCCACCCGAGGTTTGCGGATCAAAGAGAATATCTGTCCACACAGGGTCCAAAGCCTCATCAACTTGTACATCGGTTATGGCCTTGCGATTACCATAAGACGCAGCAGGGACTAATCCCATTTGAGCCGCTTCGATAACATCATCAAAAAGCGGAATATCGTAAGCCTTAATGTGTATTGTTACATCAGACGCACTAGCCATTTCTACGGAGTGCCCCATAAGGCTAAATCCAGTTACATCAGTACAAGCATGGACAGTAAAGTTGTGAGCCACCTCTGTACCCACTCTATTTAACGTACTCATGCTAGTGACAGCTTGCTCCGTACCTACAGGGAATAAATCTGCTTTCAGCGCATTATTCATGATACCAGTTCCAATACGTTTTGTTAGAACGAGTACATCTCCTACCTGGGCCCCTTTATTTTTCC
>NZ_CAKPTN010000107.1 GCF_934190855.1 uncultured Veillonella sp.
CTCTAGTACTGTAATAGCACGATTTTTATTAGGATCCCGTTTAATATAACCAAACTTTTCAAGAGCGTTCAAATGAGATTGCACAGTAGAAGTGGAACTAAGGCCTACATGGGTACAGATTTCTCGAACAGTAGGACAACGATATTCATTATGTAATGAGTCCTTAATAAAATCTAATATACGGCGCTGTTTAGTATTAATATCTGTAGCAGGGCGTCTCACGATGAACCTCCATAGTCAATGTAATGTCAAAATAATATTAATATATATGTGGAAAAATTTACTCATTTCGTACTATATAATAAAAACATAAGATAATTACTTATCTTATATACCTATTATAGGCAATTTTAAAAGTTTTTGCTAACATTTGTTCTAAAACACTTGACCGAACATTCGTTCGTGTGCTAATATAAGCATGTAAACAAACAAATGTTCTCAGATATTATGTTCGATGTAAATGTGAGGTATGAGATGAAAAATATATTGATGATGGTATGAATGTGCTTAACAATCTTGTTCGGCTATAATATGACAAATCCTGTAACAGCTACAAATACACATTGAGCTTAAATATACGACAAGAAAATGTATTAAAACTATAAATGATGAAGTGTATGTGTTGAAGGAGCAAGGTGCTAAGGAACAAGGTTGTTATAACTACTTAAAAGATATAATGCGTATAGAGGAGTTCAGAAATAAAACTAGTAAATTTATTGAAGGTTATACTATTAAGATAACTAGTGAGATGTCTTATCTAAAGCCTCCGACAAAAGTAAATTGTACATACGCCGAATTTTCTATTGAGGATGGTTCCATTAAAACTGGATGTATGAATTGGGCCGCTAATACAGGAAAAGGAACAATGCGTGGAATGGAAGCACCTATAGTATTAACGGGGATATATCCTATAAATTGGAAAGAATACTCTAAAGTTGATGATACTAATAGTGGTACTTTTATGTATCTTGTAAATACAATTAGTAAATAAAATTAGGAGATATATTATGTTTAAACCTATTCGTAATAAGATAAATGAAATAGATCGTGCTGCTACAGAAGCTTTATTACAATCTAATCGCAGAGGTATTTTAGCTATGAACAGCGATAATGGGTACCCTTATGCTATTCCTATTAATTATTTTTATGATAATGAAACACAGAAAATTTATTTTCATGGAGCTAAAGCTGGTCATAAGGTAGATGCATTGAAAAATTCAGATAAGGTATGTTTTACTGTATATGGTAATGAGCGTATTGATGAATCTGAATCCTGGGCGCCGTATGTACAAAGTGTAGTCGTATTTGGAAGATGTCGTTTGCTAGAGGCCGGTTCAGAATCTATAGATCGATTAAAAGAATTTGCTATGAAATATTATCCTAGCGAGCAACTTGTAGATGAGAATATTGCTCATGCTGGTAGAGCAGTTCAAATGTTTGAAATCACTATTGAACATATGAGTGGTAAACAAGTACAAGAGAAATAATAGATTAGCCCTTCGCTATGCGAAGGGCTTTTACTATACACTCATACTTATAAATGTAATATAATGTAATTAGTGATAATCACTTTAAATATATAGTTCATGGGAGAGTGACATGATAGATCTAAAGGATTTAGGTACCTTTGAATCTGTACCTGAAATAGTAATAGATATTGTAAAAGGAAATATTGAAGCTTTAGAAAATACATTAGCAGATGGTTGGGATATTCATAAACCTGTACAATTGGGTAAGTACAGTGAGTATTCCCCTCTAGAATTGGCATTAGTAATGAACTGTTTGCCAAGTGTTCAATGGTTAGTTGAACATGGAGCAGATCTAAATGATGAAGAAAATCCAAGCTTCCTATTAGCTGTACGGTATGCTGATCAAGAGATAATAGATTATGTTGTAGATCATGGTGCTAACATTCACGGATTGAATTCTGTGGAGGTAGATGCTTTTCAAGCTGCCTTATATGGCAAGAAATATGAGAACCTACAACTGATTCATGACTTAGGCCATACAGTACAGAAGTATGGCGGTAAAGCTTTTAGAAATGCTATTACAGATGAAAATTATGAGGTTCTAGATTTCTTTATTCATAATGGTGTAGATATTAATTACAATAAGCCTGATTCTGTATATCCTTTTAAGCCGACTCCATTATGTGTAGCTGCTCGGTACGTAGATTTACAGATGTGTAAATACTTGGTAGAACATGGTGCGGATGTGACTATCACGGAAAAGGATGGTATGCGTCCTTATAGCATTGCCATTGAAAAGGGCGATATGGAAATGGCTGTGTATTTTAAAAATCTAGAACCAGCTGAGTATCATGATTTACAGAATAAAATGGATCAATTGAAACCTTTTAAACTACCAAAAGCATTAGTTGCATTTTTAGAGTCGGATAATCTTTATTTTGAATTGCCAGAGTCTGATTTTACATCCTTAGAATTTTTCCCTCTAATTGATACAGTGCCATTTAAAGTGGGCCGTCGTAAACTATTACGACTATCTAAAGAGCTAGGCGAGTATAATGATTGGCAAATTGTATGGGATCCTAAATCTAAAAAGATTGGTTGTTATGATATAGAGCATCAAGAGTTACATGAATTTTGCAAGTTTGATGAGTTTATAGCAGATATGGCAGGTCAATTAGAAACCTTATTCTAATGTATATTGTAAAGTTGAGGAGATACATATGGCAGATGCAGTTGAGAAAACTTATACAGATTGGTCAATTGATGTAGGTGACTATAAGTATGAAGGAATTACATTGAATGAGGTTGAGCAAAATCTCTACGCTATTGAGGATCAAGAGCAGGATTTTGTAGTTATATCACCAGCAAAGGCAATTCCGATAGATAATAAATTGTATAACTTTGTACAGGTTTGTAGTGATCAAGATACCGATTTATTACATATAGAGCTTAGTGTAACTAATGATGGTGAGCAGGGTGCAATTATATACGGTAAAAACGAGTTAGGCCCTCAAGAGGCATTTCAAATAATAGAGGGTTTGATTGCACATCATAAGGTGCCATCATTAGATGATTGGGAAGTCGTACTAGATTTAAGACCAAAAATGGAAAGCTATGTAATGGGTACAAACGATGACTAATCCTGTAATTTATGATGAACAGTTAAGGCAATATACCCTATTCTACGAAGGAATACAGTTTTGCTGGGATGAGAAACCAACAGATACTAATTTAGATACGGCAAAGCTATTAGCTGTTAATTACCATAAACATATAGATGCAATTGTAACTTTCATTTATAACGAAATACGAGATTGGTATGGTGATATAACTATTGATGACGTGAAATCACGCATTGGTATGCCTATTATTGAACCAGAACGTGATGCTGTAACCTATTGCGAGCAAACCTTTGATGATACCCATATCTTTTCTTTTACATTTTGGGATGATGAATTCAAAGATTTACATTATTTTGCCATAGATGGATGATATATTTTCCATGATTTTGCTAGTATAACTTATATGTGGAGTCTATTATGTTATATACACCGAATAACATTTTGTATAAGTATATTCGCTATCGATTTAGACGGATTCAGATTCAGTGCAATATGTTATATGATATAGCACCAGAGGAAGAAGATGAGATTTGTCGTAATCTATTAAAAAAGCGAGCGAAGATATTAATTCCCGTTGGCATAGTATATTTTTTGCTTTTTGGGATTATCTTCGCTTGGCTAGTAGGAACAAGTGAGGACTTAAATCCATTAATGCAATGGGAATTAAGAGTGATAGACTATGTGATACCCATTTTAAATACCATAGATATTAAGTGGTATGCATATCCTCTAGATTTATTATGGGTGGCAATTATATTAGCGCCTATAGCGATTATAAATGCATCTCATTATATCATCGTTTCCTATATTGTAGATACTATTTTGATACGACGTGAGGTAAAAGCTTTAATCAAAACTTATTCTATGAATGAGTAATTAAAAAATTAGATTATATCGGTTTAAACTAGGAGAGAGTATTATGAGTAATCCGAAAGACTTTAATTGGACAGGATTTTGGAACGATGTTGATTATGCATTTGAATCCTATATAGGTAAACCTGTTACCGATGAGGATATTAAGGCTGCTGAAGCTGAGCTTGGCTATACATTGCCTGCAGCATATATTGAGCTACTTAAAAACCATAATGGTGGTGTAGTAAAGAAAAATTGTTTTATTAACGATGATGACGATTGTGTATATATAACAGGAATATATGGCATCGATAGAGATAAAAAATACTCTCTTTTAGGTGAGATGGGAAATGAGTTTTGGATCTCTAAATGGGAATATCCTCCTATCGGTGTCGTTGTAGCTGATACCATTTCTGGTGGGCATGATATGATTTTCCTCGATTATCGTGACTGTGGTCCTACCGGTGAACCTAAGGTTGTACGAGTAGATCAAGAAGGTGATTACTCAATCACTCCCTTAGCAGATAACTTTGCTGACTTTATTAAGAACTTATATTTTAATATAGAAGAAATTACAGATGAAGAGTTTCAAGAATTAAGTGATGCGGAAAAGGTTAAGCTCCTTAATGAACAAGAGGGCATCGATATTAAGCGTGCGATGGAATTATTAACTAACATAGGCATCGATAATTTGTCGCCTATACTATTAAGTACCTTAGGACGTATGTATAACAATAATGGCCGCGCATCAGAGGCTATTGAGTTGTTTGAACGAATCGATGAGGCACATCGTGATTGGTCTTGGTACTATCGTTGTGGTTATGCTCATGGGATGTTAGCTATTGGTGAAAGCTACGAATCTGAACATGTGCAGAAAGCATTACAGTTAATAGAGATGGGCATAAAAGTGACGAAAGAAGCTCACTTAGATAAACAGCTTGTTTGGTGTTGTGAAGTGGTAAAATATCACCTATCTAAAATTAAGCCAAAAGAGTACAAGGAGGATTATCCTTTGATATTTGAAACCATTAAGAATGTCTTTGATAAGAAAAATAGTAAAGATACTGAAGACGTTACTGATTGCGATGAAGATAACTATCCTACATATGATGTAGTACATTGGGTATTTAATAAGCAAACATATAGTAGAGAAGAGTTTTCCAAAGAATACAATGAAAATGTAAAGAACTATGTAGATGATGAAGCAGATGACGACGATAGATTAGAAGAACCTGAAATCTTAGTAACCTATGAATCTTGGATTGAAAGTAAAGACCAACTCTTTGATAATGAACGTGTAACCGATGAGGAGTTACACGAAGAAGATAAAGAAGATGGTATGTGGCAGGTAGAAATTATGGCTCATCTTGTAGCAGATAATGGTACATATTTTACTAGAGAAGAATTGCTCTTTAAATTGCACAATTTGATGGCCAATAAAGAATTAGGCGATCACGTATTCTTTGAAGGCATTGAATACGAAGGCCATGAATGTGAAGGTTACGGACTTATAGATACTGAAGATGGCATACCTGTATTC